>JAYWGF010000086.1:0-2225 GCA_043778395.1 bacterium
AAGACAAACAAATGAAAACACAAATTGATTGTTGAGAGAATTTTTCCCTAAATGAACTGACTTTAAAACATATCACAAATCCAGCTAGATCGCGACAGCGATCTGCTGAACGATAAACCAAGAAAAAAAATTGAGCTAGTTATGTCCTGAGGAATATTTGGCTGTTAACTTTTGATTGAAAATCTAGCAAATTAAAATTTTATTTTCTATAATTTTTCAGCAATCTTTCGTGTTCATCATGATTGACAAATTTTGTGATTATCCGCTTATCTCATATTTTTTCGCGATAGAGTCTGATTCATGTCCTTGCAAATTCTGATTTGAAGACGTACAGATCATCAAAATATTTGATCCATCATCCCAATACATCGCGATGATTGTGGATATTGTATAGTTGGTGACATACATTGTTGAGGTATTTTTGCACGATACTATTGCTACTATCTATGATCGTGAGATATGATTGCTCCAGCGTTTTTGGATCAAAATCGAGCTTGAGATCAATCAATGTTTGCTTGAAATCATCTCGGTTTTTCACTTCAATATTTTTTGAAGTCGATGGCTCGATATGAGATGATATAGTATGTTGTGTATTATCTGTTGTTTTGGATTGCTCTAGTATTGGTTTTCTAATTCATAGACTATTAAACACAAAAGTACATATTTCGTACTGATCTTTGGTGATCGCGAGTCATATATGCGATGCAACAGCGCCTATATCTATCCATTTATTATTATTGATAGCTTTGATAAATTTTCTCACAAAACGTGATTGCTTTGGATCCTGTAGGTCAAAATTTTGAGTGAGCAATTCTTGATTGGATATATCCAAATTTGACAAAAGTTCATTAATTGTGATCGATGATGATGTGATAGTCTGATTATCATCTTGTTTTTGAGCTACAGTAGTTCTGGGAGTAGTAGTATTGTTTTTTCTATTGATATCTTTTGTGATTTTATTGCTTATTACTTGATACAATTCAAAAAGTATCGCTTCTTGATACGCATTTATGTCATATGTATGATGCTCAAGATACGACTGTATGAGATATCACGATCGATTCATATACGATACAAAATCATTGATCCTATCTCCATATGGTAGATGTGAGTTATCATTCGTCAACATCGGTCAAAAGTTAAATTTTGGTAAAACTATGCCATGGGCGTATTCACTGATGAATTCACTGTATCATGGTATAAATTTACTACATAAAGCTTTTGATAGTTCATCAATTAGTTTAATATAAACTTCTTTAGCACTTTTTTTTCACAACTCATCCTTCAATCTTTGTGTATCTTCTATAGACATATTTTTCTCGATACAATATTCTTGAAATATATCATGATCATCGATCGATGTATTTTTGATAAGTTTTGTTTGTATATATCATTGAAATACATTTTTTATCACAGATGTATTCATATCCAGATATTTATCTCGATCAAATTCAGTATCTTTAATTCAAAAATTATATTTTAAGCCATTATATTGTATCCTATATTCATCATTTTTATGATGAAATTCTGTATATGACGCAACCTGCGAATTTGATTTCTTTTTGATATCTTGCGTAGCGGCAATTTTAGCATTGTATTTTTGAAATATACTTACTTCGTTGCCCGCTCTTCATCATACAAAATTTGCTATATATTTTCCTGAGCTTTCAAATAATTTTTGATGCAAAGTCAGATTTTCATGGATAATTTTTTTTGTAAATAATTTAGCAGTAAATTTAGACCGCAAACTCGTCTGTTTATTGGTATCTTTAGTATCTACTATTTCAGTATTCTTCATACTTCTATTATAGGTATATTGATATATCTGTCAATTTTTTGTTTTTACTTACTATTGATTGTATGCTATATTATACCGCGAAAAATATATTAGTATCATCTTTACCATAATATATTTGTACCAACTAGCTAAAATTGGCTTAAATCGTAAATAATACATCACTTTAGTATTGCAAAAATTTATTTTTAGGGTAGCATATGCTTACTTTATTAGTTTTACCACATGTCCTTGATTGTACAAACACTACTTACATGAGTTGCTATTGCATTGACAGCACGATTTTTACCATGAGTCACAGTATGAACTAGTACTGAATGATTTATCAATGCAGTGATAATCTGAATACTACTCGCAGTCGTAAACTCTACAGTAGGGTCACTATTACGTTTGATTACTCTGCCTATCAATTTTTTATCATTAGGACTTG
>JAYWGF010000087.1:0-2220 GCA_043778395.1 bacterium
TATATATTATGAAATAATTGATGGTATAGTCACAATAAGTCAGAATATATATGATCTATCTTGAAAAAACTCAAACAATATGTATATTTAGCTGATAAAATTTATGCAAATCTACCAAAAAATGAAAACTTTTCATATACTTATATATGGTTGCCAGATGAATTATAGTGATAGTGCTCGTATCAAAGCTATATTGACCAATTGCTGAATGGCATATGTAGATAATATAGAAAGTGCGGACATAGTTATTTTTGATACTTGCAGCGTTCGTCAAAAAAGTGAAGAAAAAATTTTTGGTAAATTGATGTTGATACGTCCTGAACAAAAAGTATGGATGACTGGCTGTATGATACAGCACAATCTCCGTAATACAAAAATCAATAAACAAAAAACTGGTAAAATTAGCAAAAATATGACTTGAAATTTTGTAGGAAATATATCTACAAATGAACCGCAAATTGTATGATTTGGTAATTTTGAAGAGGAACTAAAAACCGTGACAAATCGAGAAAATGTATTATATATCAATACTTCTTATAATCCACTTTGGGACAAAATTCATAATAGCTATAATAATGTAGAATTATTTTTTCGCATAGATGATACTTGATTTTTGCCATATATATGCCATAGATTGTGATATCAAGATATACACATAGACCCAAATACTATAAATGAATACAATTGAATAATACCACATGATGCAAATCAACTTCTAAAAGAAAATCTAAAAACTGCATTTGTACCTATAAGCACAGGTTGCAATCAATTTTGTGCATATTGTATAGTGCCATATGCAAGATGATTAGAAAAAAATCGCTTAATTAGTGATATTTTGGCTGAGGTCAGGCATCATATATCTTTGTGAATTTGTGAAATAGTATTATTATGACAAATAGTCAATAAACATCCAGATTTTGTACAAATTTGCAAAGAGATATTAGCAATAGACTGAATAAAATGGCTAAGATATACAAGTCCTTACCCTACTTATTATACTGCAGAATTATTACAATTGCATCAGGATGAATCTAAAATGTGCCCTCATATACATATGCCATTGCAGTCCGGCAGTACAAATATTCTCAAAAAAATGTTTCGTGGGTACGATGCTGACCAATACCATCAATTTGTGGATAATATCAGATGACTAAGTCGCAAAATCAGTATCACTAGTGATATAATAGTTTGATTTTGTGATGAAAGCGACGAAGATTTTGCTGAAAGTGTAAATATGATAGATTTTGCAAAATTTGACCAAGTATATATAGGTATGTATAGTCCTCGTCCAGGTACGATAGCTGCCAAAAAATATATAGATAATATATCTCGTGAAACCAAAAAATCAAGACGAGATACACTAAATAATAAACTTATTAGTATTAGTAAAGAAAACAATACATTAGAGGTTTGATCAAATCGTGAAGTAATTATCAATGCAAAACTCAAAAACGATAAATATATATGATACGCTGATAATATGAAAAACGTAGTTATAGATAATCCATGATATGATTTGAGTATTTGACAATTTGTAAATGTAAATATATATGATTGCGAAGCATTCAAATTATTTGCTAAAGTTGTATAGATATATTATATATATTCTGACTTATGACTTTCTTGATTTTGTATTTTGTATATATATTATAGATAAGTTATTGTAAAGTCAGAATATTACTAATGTACTTTTTTTATTAAATTATTTTTTAATTTAGCGAGTATACTGTCTATCTAACTATAAATACTCGTATTACTATAAATAGAGAACTTGTATTTATTTAGTTGATAGACTATATATATAATAATAATTATCAAAAACATGCAAACCAAAAACATAGAGATAGAAAAAAAATATCAACTCAAATATTTACCCAAAAATTTTGAGATTTTGCAAAAATACGAAATCAAACAATATTATCTAATACGAGCAAACAAATGATCTAATGCTCGTATCAGAATCATAGATAATAATATTTTTGTACAAACTGTCAAAGAAAAAAATGAATCTTGAATAGTAAAATCAAAAGATGAAAGAGAAATTACTGTAAGCAAAATACAAGCCAAAAAGTTATTAGAGTTTTTTGGAGTATCAAATATGAAACCTATCAAAAAAACTAGACTTGTAGTAGATTTGTGAGATAAATATAATAACCTAAAAGCAGAAATAGATATATTTACAGGTAAACTAAAGGGTAAAAAATTTGTAGAAGTAGAGTT
>JAYWGF010000088.1:0-2215 GCA_043778395.1 bacterium
GGTATTTTGAGACTTAGTCATGGTGTAATTATTCTATTATATTTACCAAATATAGTAGTAACAGCTACAAATCACTGCCTCACAGTCACAAAACTAGAAAATAATATTATCAATAACAATAATACCAATCCTCAAATCACATATTCCATTTTTTATTATTTATATAATAAATATTCTGACGTATATATAATCAAGTAAACACTAAAGTCAAATTATTAGTCAACTTATCTCAATATATCATCTACAATCAAAGTAAATCTACAAGTCATTTTTTGATTATATAATATATTTTCAAACCACATAGATAATGGCCTCGCAAATACATATACATCATCATCTGTATCATACAATGCTTTGTATATTACTAGATTTTCTGAAGTTTCTGTGTGTTTAACTATATTTATGACTTCATATATATATTTATTTCATGAAGTGTGTTTGTAATGTTTGTATATTTGTCAGATTTTTGGTAATAGATTATTGTTAGGAGTCATCTAGTGTATATTTGATTTTGCTAAAGCCGATAAAGTCAGATTATATATGATATAAAAAAAAGTATATAAAATATATTTTTTATCAAAAACTTTTCAGAAATCTCATATCGCCATTTGTAAATAAGCGGATATCTTTGATGCCATATCTGATAGCTACCAGACGAGATAATCCCATACCAAAAGCAAATCCACTATATATATCTGGATCTACACCGGCTTGACGCAAAACATCAGGATGAAGCATTCCGGCGCCAAGAATTTCCAATCGTCAACTACCTTTGGATAATTTGAATAATTCTGGATCATCATGACAGTCTACATCTATCTCAAAACCTGGCTCTACAAAAGGAAAATATGCAGGACGAAGGCGAATTTTTACATCTCTATGAAGTATTTTACTTACCAAATCTATAAGGAATGATTTGGCATTGCTAATGGATATATTTTTATCAATCACAGCTCCATCTACATTGATAAACATAACATCATGAGTAGCGTCTAGTTTTTCGTTGCGATATACCTGACCGAGTGATGCAAAACGACAAACTGGTCATATATTAGTGATAATATCATTGTAATTTGCAGTCGTGTGAGTCCTCAATACCAAATTTTCTCATCTATCATCCACCTCATCTACATAAAAAGTATCGTGTATTTCTGTGGCTGGATGAGTCAATGGTATATTTAGTGTTTCAAAATTTCTCTTTTTATCCAAAACCTCTTGACCATAATATATCATAAACCCCATACTTGCAAATATATCCTCTACTTCTCTACGAGTACGATCAAGCAAATTTTGATATCACTGCTCACTATCTATGTCTAGCGATATATCTATTATGTCTTCGGCTAATTTTGCATTAATTTCTATAGTTTTGAACTGCACGAGTAGGGTATTGTATATATTTTCTATTTCAATTTTGGTATTAGATAACTCTGCACCTAAAGATTTTTTTTCTTCAGGTGATAAACTTCACATTTGCTTAAATTGAAGTGTGATAGAGCCAGCTTTGCCCAAAAGTTCATCATAATTGGTTTGTAGATCAGATATATTCTGACTTCATTTGAGTTTGTCTAAGGATATCATGTATATATTGTAGATTTAGTTAGTTAAATAATCGGATTTGTTTTTGAATTATATATATATTTAGACTTATTTCAAATCGTAAAATATTAGGTATTTAATATATACTTTTCTTAAAAATTAGATTGACAAAACTATATATATTAGGACTATTAAGGTTTTTCTTGACTATCTTAGCGAAGATCCGGCTAAAGCGGAAAACATCTTAAATAACAAAAAGATGAAAAAATATTTAAGTTTTTTAGTGAAAATCTAAAATTAGCATTTTCTCTAATTCTTTTATTGTTGGTAATCAGTATTGTATTTTATATACAATACAATATTCATTTCTATAATGCGATGATATTTGTAGAAGTTATATTTGCTGCAATAGCATATGTTTCCATTATACAACATACTTTAAAAATAAAAGAATTTTTAAATGAAAGCTATGCAGCAGATTATATTCTAAAAGATCTTCTAGAATGTAGAGTAAAGGAGATAAAATATGCTATAAAATATCTATCCTTTATGTCATTTGTTTTCATTATTTTGACATTTGCTGTAATAATTGCAGCAATTAAGGTAACACATTTGATAAAAAAAGATTATAGAATAAAATTATAGAGCCGCTAGGCGAAATAATGTTTATTCTATA
>JAYWGF010000089.1:0-2207 GCA_043778395.1 bacterium
AATATATATATATGATTTGCTGGTAATCTTACTTACCCCAAAGCCACAAACATACAGCAGAGTCTAGTTTTTGCTTATCAAAATAATATGAATATTCTGACTGAAACGGATGCTCCATATCTCAAACCACAAGCAGTCAGAAATCTCAAAGAGCCGAATAAGTCAGAATATATTACTTATATATATGATTATATCACTCAAAAATTATGAATACAACTGCAAGATTTGCAAAATATGATTCAAACCAACTTCAATAAATTTTATTGATTATGATCGTAATAGCTAAAATATAAAATAATATACAAATATATATAATATATATATGTCAAATCAATTCTGTTCAATTAATTTGAAAAAAAAAAGATTGTAGTTATAATAAGTTAGCAATATTAATAAATTTATATTTCAATAATAATATATGAATCCAGAGAATAAACTTATAGAAATATCAAATTTGACTTGGTGATATCATGATTCTCCTAGTATGATATTCAAAAATTTTAACTTTGACCTTTATAAGTGAGACTTTTGTTTTGTAGTAGGAAGATCTGGTGTTGGAAAGACTACTTTGGTGAAATTTTTGATAAGACAACTAAAACCACCAAAAAAAATGATTTTTTATAAAAAGGAAGATTTGGCAAGATTTGGTGAGTCAGAAGTACAAAAATATCGTCAAAGAGTTGGGGTAGTTTTTCAAGATTATAAAATACTCTGACACAAAAGTGTTTTGCAAAATATAATATTACCTATACAAGTCAAAAACGAAAATCCAAATAATTTTACTGAAGAAATAAATTCTATCCTAAAAGAAGTAGGTTTATTTGAAAAAAAAGAAGAATCTGCAAATTATTTATCTGGTTGAGAAAAACAAAGAGTAAGCATAGCTAGAGCATTGGTAAATAAGCCTGAGTTTATAATAGCAGATGAGCCAACTGGTAATTTGGATCGAGAAAATACCAAAATTATAGCAGATATATTGATAGATTTGCATAGCAAATGACATACTATATTATTTATTAGTCATGATCAAAGACTTATAGAATATATAAATACCAAAACAACTACTAGAATGTTTGAATTATAAAAAAATAATTTACCAAAAAATAAAAATAAAATGACTAAACAAATAGCAAGATCAAAAATAGAAAAAAAAATAAACAACTATAAAATAACAAAAGAAACAAAAAAACAGATTTTTGATTTTTTGGATAATTGCAATGAATTTATGATAGGCAATCTTGATGATAATTTTGAAAAATTTATAATTCAAAGTTATCAAATACAATCGCATAATTCACAAATAAATTCAATCATGATTGAAACTAAGCAGTGAGTTAATGAACTTATGCTAGAAATATATGCTAGCAAAAAAAATATGACCACAAGTTATATAGAGCTTTATTTACAAAGATGAAAAATAAATAGTAATTATAAGAAAAAATAAATATAAAATAAAAAGATCAAAAAATTTATGATTTTAAAAATAAAAATAAAATGGATCCTCAGCAAAATATACCACCAAATTCTACAAATATTGCCCAAAATGAAAGAGTAAATAATGTAAAATATATAATATATAATATATTGTTAATTATTATTGTGTTTTTTTTGTGGTGATACGC
Organism: bacterium; assembly: GCA_043778395.1. Taxonomy (GTDB): domain Bacteria; phylum Patescibacteriota; class Gracilibacteria; order Absconditabacterales; family Absconditicoccaceae; genus JAYWGF01. Next base: position 1,623 of record JAYWGF010000089.1, read on the forward strand.
AAAAGAGTCTTATGATAATTATAATTTGCAAAAAAATAATATAGATTTATCAAATTCACAAACATCAGTACTAAAAAATCAACTGCAAAATGACAAACAAATATCGCAAATTCTTACGTCTATGAGTGGACTAAATAATGCGATTTTGCAATGTACAAATGATAACATATGCTCTCAACTTGATGTAAAAATTTCTAAAAATATCAATAATATAAGGTCATATTATATCATAAATCAAATGAAAACTGATCAAATTTGAAGCGATGTAATAAATAACGATATTAGTAATAATTTATTGACCTACAAGTGAGAGAATATTTGATCTATAGATTCACTAAATATCAAAAAATCTCAAGAAGTTGATAAAAAAAATCATATAAATAAAATACCCATAGATCTTGTAGTAAAATTTTCTGATAATACCAAACTTGTAAAATTTCTTCAAAATATAGAAAAAACTATTTCCGATAATGGCTCCTTACTTTACAAAATTACAGATATATATTATAGCTATACTTCCCAAGATTGACTAAAAATATCTATGGATTTGTATTATATAGATAATAAAAAAAAACAACACAAATA
>JAYWGF010000090.1:0-2183 GCA_043778395.1 bacterium
GAGCTACTGATACTACAATCTACACTAAAAGATTGATTGACTATCCATGCAGACAAAACTCCTCATGGTAAATTATTTGCAAAAGTAGACGCAAAACGTATCGCAAAAGAACTCAACGTATCTCATCTCCAATTAAGTTGTGACAAGATAGATGTGCCATGAACATATCCAGTCAAATTTAAAGAGTGAGCGGTGAAGTTTATATTTGATGTTCATGTGGTGTAGGCTGACTTTTGGGTAGTTAATATTATAGCACGAATTTTTTTATTATGGATATATTATTGTAAAGGGAATATAGCTTTGTTATACCATTACTCTTTGAGTCATATTATACTACTCTTAAGAAACTCCTTAAAATGATGATACTTAATTTTTATATGATTAATTTATGATCTATGCTCCATTCTATTTCTATTAAAAACTTTAAAAAAATATCGGATCTAGGAATTACACCTAACAATCTTACTGATATAAATTATCTAGTAGGAGAAAATTGATGTGGGAAGAGTAGCGTTTTGGAGGCACTAGAAGAAGTAAGTACTTATTCTTGAATACATAATGTATTATGATGAGAAAAACGCCTGATTAATTCAAAAAATTTTCTTTCTTATCCCGATAGATCTGATACTGACATAAGAATTTTACTTGATCAAGGAGAGAAACAAATTGTAAATGGTGATACTAATTATGATGGTATTTTTGGAGTTACTAGAAAAAATTGATCTGATCAAATACGCTACCATTGAAATCAGAAACTTTCTCCAATAGTAAAATATATAAAATATGATATTAAAATCGATCGTGATGCCGAAAGAATTATCAAAATATTTGAAAAATATATGAATAAACAAGATATTGAGCACTTCTGTATACTTTTTTTTGGGCATTGACTTCCGGTGAAAATTTCAGAATATCAGACTAGTTTTCAATGATATGATATAGCATTAATGAATCAAAGGAGAAAAAGTACAATGAATCACATAGCTATGGGAACGATAGAAATACGTTTATTAATTCAAAATATCTATGATATTGCTATTGGTGAAGATAAATATAATGATGTAATTGTTTTTGGTGATTGAGAATCATGAAGTCAAATAATAATCATAGAAGAACCCGAAAGTCACTTACATCCAAGATTTCAAAAGTTTATTCCACAAATTATTGATATCTTCAATAAACACTATAAAGGTAAATTCCAGTTTTTCATTTCTACTCACTCTCCATTTATAATTTCTGCATCAGCAGAACTTGATAATCAAAAAGTGTACTTACTAAAAGATGGGCAAACGATTGACTTGATATGAGATCTTTGAAGTGCTAGCTCTCAAGATTGATATATGTGATATGAATGTAAAAAATTGATAAATGAAATGTTGGGAGTATGATTTGATGATTTTCAAAATAAAATTATTCTTTGTGAATGAACTATAAATTGAAAATGAGAGAAGTATATATTTGATGAGAGGATATATTCTATTATTTTTCCAAATTTATGATATACTTTTATATCCTCATGAGGTGGAGATATGAAATTAAATATTTATGTAGCAAAAAAGATATTTGAAGAATGAATATATTGTATGATTAAAGATTCTGATTCAAAATTACAAGAAATTAAAAATAAAGAAGTCAAAGAATACGAAACAAATTGAATATTATTAAAATATCTTAATCGTTGTGACTTAGAGTCATATTTATTAGATTTTGTAGTAATTCAGAAATATTTTAAATTACAATGATTTTCTCTTACTAGAGATTTTAAAACTGAGTTTGAAAAATGCGACATTAAGATTCATTTAAATAGAGGTCATGAGAATAGTAAAATAATATTAAAATTAATCGGTAAGCAATTATTCTCTGAAAGTAATGAAAAAATAAAAAATCTATCAAAGGATTTGATATATTGTGAACTTGCTAAAGTTATCTACAACCATAAGTCAATTGTATGACCGATACACGACATATATAATGAATTGTATCAATCTGTTTTTTAATACAATATTTTTATAAGTATCTGTAAATAAGATACATATTTACTTTAGGGTCTAGAGTAGTTTAGTAAATTTTTTACACAACTTCATTAATTCTTTATACATATCGATTTTCATTCTTCAACAATTAAATCTGAATTCACACTCTTTTAAATGTAACAAGAATTTATCATTCTTAATACCATTAAA
>JAYWGF010000091.1:0-2181 GCA_043778395.1 bacterium
TCAAAATATATATAAAAAATAAAAAATGTCTTATCGATATAGTAAACAAAAAATTCAGTGATTTGTAGATAATATATGGTATAAGGAAGTGACTTTGAATTCTGCAAAAAGTAGTGGACCTTGATGACAAAATGTAAACAAAACAGAATCCAAAATCCAGCTTTCTTGGTTGGTAAAAGATAGTGCATTTATGCCAGAGCAATTTCGTGACAAACTCATATCACAACAACTTACAAACATAAATGAAGATTGATTTTTGAGAATAGATGCACAAGTGCACCGTACACAAAAACAAAACAAAGAATTAATCCAAAAAAAACTCCAAAAAATAATATTTGAAGCCTTTAAGCCGCCAAAGCCTATTCGTAAAATTACCGAAGCCCCAAAGCATGTAGTTGACAAAAGAATAGCAGAAAAAAAGAGAAGATCAAAAACTAGAGCCTCTAGAAATATCAAAAATCATATATAAACCTAAATTTATAATCTTATCAAAATATGAAAACTAAAACTCATCAAGAATTATCCCAATATATATCAAAAATAGATCCTATCAAATATGCCAAAACACGCAATTATATAAATGGATCTGTCACGATGCTATCTCCATATATTACTCATGGTGTATTGACTATATATGAGATAGTAAATATCATCCTATCAAAATATACAGTAGAGCAGTCTGAGTCTTTGTTAAAAGAGTTATTGTGGAGAGAATATTTTGTACAAGTACATTATCGAAAGTGAGATGACATTTTTGTGGATATGGAAGAATCCAAAACAAATATCTCAAAGCAAGATATATTGTCGCAAAAAATTATTACTTGAAATACGGATTCTATTTGGGTAAATGAAACAGTATCTCAATTGATAGAAACTTGATATTTGCACAATCATCAAAGAATGCGATTTGCAAGTTATTGTACTCATTATGCCAAATTATATTGGAAAAGTTTTGCTGATCGGACTTATTACCATTTTTTGGATTGAGAATTGTGATCAAATCATCTTAGTCGACAGCGGGTAGAAAGTACATTTAGCCATAAGCCATATTTTATGAATGAGGATAATATTACTCGCTATCGACCAAATCACAAAGATAAAATATATTCTCATGATTACGAAACACTTCACGATATATTATTTGATCCAAAAAGAATTTCTGTATATCAAAATGATATAGACTTAAAAAATACCTTTAGCACAGATTTGAGTTGATTTGATTATTTTGATGATAAATTAGTTGTTGAAGATAATATTACTATCATAAATCCTTGGGATTTTCATCCTCAAAAAATAAATAAAAATGAGTTTACTGTTTGCATATTGGATGAGGAATTTTTTGCAAAACATCCACGAAGCCCAAATAGAATCAATTTTATAAAATCATATGCAGATATATATGGTATCAATATATATATATGAAATATAGATAAGATAATATCCTGACTTATATCACAAAATAAAAAAATAACCATATATGAAACTCATAATCCATATTATCGCCAAGCAAATGAAAAACATACTAAACATATAAACCTAATACCTGCCAAACGATGCTCTCCGATAGCCAAGGTATCATACAACAAAAAATTTTTTTGATTTTGGGAAAAATCTGTAAAATATTTGTATAATATACAAAAAACTCATTCACTTTTATAATCTTTTTAAAATCTAAAATAGCTTTGCTATTTTTTTTGTATTATTTTTTTTGAACGATGATATTATTTTTGTTTTATATATATCAAAAACATAATCTGACTTTATTTTTTATAACATATATTATATATACTATAGTTTAGAATATATATTATTTTTATTTTAAGAAATTATTTTTATTTTGATTGTGTTCCGCAAGATTTTTAGCAAAATGAATTTTGCCATCATTTCCATGCAAATAATAATGATATTCATTTAGATTATATTTTAGGACTGCAGATATACTACTGACTGTGGGACTGTTGATTGGAGTTGGCGGAAGTCATTTTATTATACGAGTATTGTATATATTACCGCTATCCAGTAATTTACTTACTATAAAATCTGGCGTACATAAGTCATGAGTTATCTTATAATGATAGCAAATAGTGTAATCGGCATCCAGTCTCATATTATCTCTCAGTCTATTCAAAAAAATTCCTCCTATTATTGGTTTATTATCTATATTTTTTTCTTCATTTTCTA
>JAYWGF010000092.1:0-5981 GCA_043778395.1 bacterium
TCATTTATCATCATAAATAATACATTTACATTTTATTTTATAGAAAATAGTCAAAGCATATCATTGCTACAGATATTATGACTCAAAAAAATCACTATATATATATTTTTTGTATTATTTTTTGTTTTGATAATATTATTTTCTTGAATTTTGACTTATTGATCTAGTATATTGTTATTTTGATTTATCAAAAACCTTGCTCTTGCGAGTTCTTGGATTTTGGAATTTACTAGTATTGCTAAGTGATGTATAGTATGATCTATGGTATTTTTGATAAGTAGTTATTTTGTAATAAATACTAATATCCAAAAATTAGCCCTAAATCAGCTGCAAAATTCATATATTTGAGATATTTTTGCCAAAATACCCAAAATCAATATATCTATATATATTATATGATTTTTCTTTTGTATATATATACTAGTGTGAAATATTGGTCAGTCTGTTATTGCTTTTTTGGCACTTATGGTATTATTATTGATAATATATATATTATCCCATTTTTTTCTCAAAAATTGAAAAAAACTCTTTGCCAAAGATAGTTTTTTGGTATATGATGCGATCAGATATACATCTGCTCCATGAAATAAATCTATATTATTTATTATGTCATTTACTATTAGTTTTGTGATATTTGTGGTTGTATGAACTTTAGGATACAATATAAACCAAAGACTCAAAATAGACTCACAAAATCAACCGTCATTATTTGTCACAAATATACCAAAAGATAAAATAAATAATATATCGTGAGAGGTTTTTGATATTATATCTGCTAGAATTTTTGAGATAAATGGAGCAAGCTTGTCAGATTATTTATTATCTAATAAAATAAGTTGATGACAGTTTAGTAGAGAATTTAATATTACCACTAATCAAGAATCTAGCGATATCATCACTGACTGAAATATACTACAAAAATGATGAATATCTATAGACGAAGACTTTGCAAAACAATTATCTGTCAATTTGTGAGATAAAATAACGCTCAGTATACAGTGAAGACAATTTGACCTAAATGTAGTAAATTTTAGAAAAAGTGTAAGAAATTGAAGTTCGCCATTTTTTTATATGAAATTGGATAAACAAGAATTTGCCGATGCACCCAAAAATTATTTTTGGCCATTGGTATTATCTTGATGACAAGATATAAATATAATCCAAAAAAACTTACTAACTCAACTATGACCCAAAATCATTATTATACAAGTATCACAAATATTGCAAATAATCAAAAATTTTTCTTCTAGTATGCTATATATCATAAATATTCTGATAATATTGATAATAATACTCAGCTTTATGGTAAATTTTATGAATATAAATATTTGAATATTACTAAAAAAGTACAAATTTATACTTTATAATATATTTTGATCTACCAAAGATCAATTATCAAAAAATAATTTGTACGAGTATATGTATATATTTGCTATAATGTTCGTTATGTCGCTTTGACTTTGACTTATTATACCCGTCATAGTGATCAAAAACTCTTCTTTGTTATCTTATCAACTAGACACCCTTTGATTCAATTTATTATTATTGTTTATTTGTTTTTTGTTGTCTGTGATTATATTGATATACTGATATATATTATGAAAAATCAAAATTAATCAAACTACTAAAAATCGGAAAAAAGAAATTGATTAATAAAAAAATGTCAGAGAGGAGACTCGAACTCCCACGGCCGTAGCCATACGCACCTCAAGCGTACGTGTATACCATTCCACCACCCTGACATATATATATCATATATATTCTGACTTTATTATCAATATATATTTGACCATATCATTATTCATAAATTTATACACTATGTACAAAAATTTGTCTTGAAATTGACATCCAAAAAATTATATATTACTTTAATATCTGTTATCGCTTGATAATTTTATGGTATGATCACCGTAATTTTTTTTACGGAATTATGATTATAGTATATAGATTGAGTTGGTAATAATATTTTATAGTTGAGACTCATATGAGTCAGAATATATTACTGATATATATTTAGTTAATTAACATATTACTATGGCTAAAACCAATAACTCAAAAATTAGAATTAAATTAAGAAGTTACGATGTAAAAATGCTAGAGTCAGCTACTGAGAAGTTAGCAGGTTTGGTACAAAAAACATGAGCAACCATAAAATGACCAATACCAATGCCAAAAAAAAGAAAGTTATACACAGTAAATACTTCTCATTTTGTCAATAAAGATGCTAGAGAGCAATACGAAAGATTTACTTATACTAGACTTATAGATATAGTAGAAACTTGAGTGAAAACTATTGAGCAATTGCAAAATATATCTATACCAGTTGGTGTAAATGTAGAAGTAAAAATATTTTAAATAAGAGCAAATCTCTCTTGCCGTTATAAGTTATTTTCAAACGGTTATTACATATATCTCAATCATATATTATTGGGTTTGATCAGATGCATATATTCATCTTGATATCATCAATTATTATAGAGCTCTATATCAGGATTTATTTTAATATATATTATTACACTAATTATGAAATTATACAAATGATGAGCTGTTTTTAGCAAAGCAGATATGACAAAATTACGAATAGATGGTGCATTTGTGCCTGTTACATTGTTAAAACTATTGGATCAACAAATTTTGAGATTTAAGACAGTGGAGACTGATGGTTATAGTGCTATAGTAATATGAGTAGGTAAATTCACAAAGTGAGAAAAAACTAGCTACAAAGATGTAGTGGAATATAGAGTAAAAGATGATAATTTATTGTCAGGTTATGAAATCGGTCAAACTATAGGTACGGATATTTTGCTAGGTATGAAAACTATAGGTTTGACTACTATAAGCAAAGGTAAATGATTCCAATGACCTATGAAAAGACATAACACTCATGGTATGCCGGCAACTCATGGACATAAATTTACTAGAGTATTGTGAAGCATGGGTAATCGTAAACCTAGAAGAACTATGAGATGACATCCTGGTTCATGACAAATGGGTCTTGAAACTACTTCGCTTAGATCTATAAAATTAGTGGATATGTTTGATATAGAAGGCAAAAAATATATTGCTGTGAAATGATCTGTTCCTGGATGGAAAAATAATACTATTAAAATTTATTTCCACTAGTATTTGATTGTTATATTTGTAATGTTCTGACTTCATATCTTACTCTACAAAATAAAGTTTATTTCTAATTATATATAAAATAATGTCTTATAGTATAAAAGTTTATGATAGCAAATGAAAAGTTGTAGATAATCTAGAATTAAATAGTGAAATATTTAATGATGCAAATATAAATAATGATTTAATTCATGAATTAACATTACTACAACAATCAAATGCTCGTCAAGGTAATGCACATACCAAAAATAGATCTGAAGTAAAACATTCTGGTCGTAAATTGATGAAGCAAAAATGAAATGGTAAAGGTAGACAAGGTGATGCTGCTATGCCTACTAGAAGATGATGAGGTACATTATTTTGACCTACAAATTCAGTAAATTGGACCAAAAGTATGAATCGTAAACAAAGAAAATTAGCATTGCTATGAAGTTTATTGATGAAAATGACAAAATGAAATGTAATATGACTAACTTGATTTGATCTTTCTGAAGTTAAAACCAAAGATGCTCAAAATGTTCTAAATACACTTTCATTTAGTAACCAAAAAAACTTGATAGTATTATCAGAAAAAGATGAGAAATTGACTAAATCTATCAGAAATATAGATAGATTGAAATATATATACATAGATTACTTAAATCCAGTAGATTTGTTTAGTCATCACAATATCATATTTTTGTGAAACACTACAACAAAATTACAAGAATCATTTGCAAAATAATTACTAATATATTTTTATACAATTATTACTAAAAAATAAAATGTCATTAAGACGAAAAAACATTCTCAAACAAAGATGAAAAAAACAAATAAGCACCAAAGCTATAGATAAGTTTGGTGTATATAGTATTATATTATCTCCGTTGAGTAGTGAAAAAGTATATCACCTAAATGAATCCAGCAAATATGTATTCAAGGTACATGGAGATGCAAATGCAAATGATGTAAAAGTTGCTTTTCAAACTTCATTTGGCAAAAATCCTATAAAGGTAAATATTATGAATATGCCAGAAAAAAATAGAGCAAATAGAACTGCAAAAAAAGCATTCAAAAAAGCTATAGTGACTTTGACAAGTTGAGAAAAACTTGAGATAGTATAAAAGACTAAACTGCAAAATTGCCAAGTATAGTTAGTCAGATTATATAATTATTTATAAAATTAATTAGTATAAAAAAATGGCATTAAAAAAATATAAACCATATACACCATCTAGAAGAACTATGATGTGATATGACTTTTCAAATATAACTACAAATAAACCTCACAAACCATTAACAAAATTTATAGGTAAAACTTGAGGTAGAAACAACGCATGAAGAATTACTTCTAGATTTATGTGATGAGGACACAAAAGACTATATAGAATTATAGATTTTCGTGGATATGATAAGTTGGATGTAATATGAACTGTAGCTACAATAGAGTATGATCCGTATAGAACTTGTCGTATAGCTTTGATAAATTATGCGGACTGAGAAAAAAGATACGTATTGGCTCGAAATTGAATAAAAGTTTGAGATAAAATTTCAAATGGTAAAAATTGAGAAATAAAAGATGGTAATCGTAAACAGCTAAAAGACATACCCGATGGTTATTCTATATATTGTATGGAGATAACACCTATGACGAAGGGTAAGTTTGTCAGATCAGCATGAGCTTATGCAACTATTCAATGAAGAGACTTGGTAGCTTGATTAGTAATAGTAAAATTGCAATCTAGTGAAGTGAGAAAATTCAATGAAAATTGTCGAGCAAGTATAGGCAAAGTATGAAATGAGGATCATATGAATGTAGTAATAGGTAAAGCTGGTAGATCTCGTCGATTAGGTATCAAACCTCATATGCTTGGTAAATCTATGAATCCGGTTGATCATCCACATGGTTGATGAGAATGACATACTGATATAGGTCTCAAAAAATGAGCTAAAGCATTCAATGGACGTAGAGTTGCACCATGAATCAAAACTAGAAGTAAGAAAAAACGAAGTACTAAATTTATAGTAAGTAGAAGAACTAAAAATTAATATTTGTAATATTTATAATAAAATATATAGTAATGACTAGATCGCTAAAAAAATGATATTATGTAAATCCCAAAATACTAAAAAAAATTCAAATTATGGATACTTCTTGAGAAAAGAAGATATTGAAGGTATATGACAGGGCTTGTGTAATAATTCCTGAATTTATATGATATACTTTTGCTGTCCATAATGGCAAGCAATTCATAACTGTATACATAAATGAAGAAATGGTAGGTCATAGATTTGGTGAATTCGCTCCTACTAGAACATTTCGTTGACATCCATTCTAAGCTTTGGGTTTATTATATATCAATTATATAATCTGACTTATTTAAATATCGTTTATTATAATCATAATGACAAATAAAAGTCTTACTTGCACTCTAAAATATGCAACTACTTCATACAAAAAATTAAATCTTATGGCAAAAATCGTAAGAACAAAAAAAGTAGTAGAAATATTAGATCAATTAAAATATATACCAAAAAAAACTGCATATATTTTTGCTAAAGTTATAAAATCAGCATCTGCAAATGCTACGAATAATTCTTGATATGATTTACAAGATTTATTTGTACAATCTGTTGATGTAGGTAGATGACCAAAAATCAAGAGATTTCGTATGGTAGCAAAATGATCTGGTCATGGTTATATCAAACACAGAGCATTTGTCAGAGTAACTTTATGAGTTAAATAATTATTTTATTTTATTATTTGTTATATATGTGACAAAAAGTACATCCTATTGGATTTAGAACTTGAGTGACTAAATCTCATCCTGCTGAGTGGTTTGCTAGAACTAGAAAAGACAATTCTGCTATGTTTGTAGAAG
>JAYWGF010000093.1:0-2153 GCA_043778395.1 bacterium
TCTGCTATACTAGAATTATTTGAAAAAAAATATAATAAAGATAATGACAAGGATTGGCTAAATAATCAATGAGCATTATATCCTGAAACTGGTACAATAAAAGCAATTTGATATTTATATTTTGCAGATATACAAATAGATAAAATACATATATGAGTTGAAAAAGATTTATTACAAGATTTTCATTTTCTTTGTGACCAATCAAACATAACTTTTATTTGACGAAATATAAAAAAATTTGATATACCATATATAATCAAATCTTTTGCTATGTATAATATGCCGGTTCCTATTGCTTTACAATGATATGCAAATAAAAAACCACGAGAAGTAAATGTAATTGACCTTATGGAAATATGGTCTGCTTGAAATGGTAAACGAGATAGTCTTGAAACTTGTTGCTTGTCTTTATGACTAGATAATCCAAAAGACAATAACCACGGCGATCAAGTCAAGAATATGTCTGATAGTGATATAAGTATATATTTGTCAAAAGATATACAAGCAATCCGCGATATATATACAAAATTTATAAACCTAAAAATAATATAGCCAATGCAATATATAGTAAACCATACAAAAAATACTCAAAAACTTATATTTGATGAAAACTGAAAAATAATATCTAAAAAGCATATAGATACTGAAAAATTACAACGAAAAACACCTATAATATCTAAATTTGAAGTTAGAGAAATGTTTGCCTATAAATTCAAAAATAAAATAGTCTGAGATATACAATATTTATATAGTCTAATAAATTTTATAGAATATGATAACTAAAATAATAAAATATATATACCGTAAAATATTTGGTATAAGAGATAATTATATAATATGTGGCTTTAATATAAATTATAAACCACTAAATATATGGATTACAACTAAAAATATACCGTATAGAGTAAACCATAAATATTGACAATATATATGATTATCTTACGACATAAATTGAGCTCTGTGAAAAATACTTATATCAAAAACAGAATATGAATGATTTAATAACTGGGTAAAAGCACATAATCAAAAAGTCAAAACAATATCATAATTTATCAATATAAATATATATATACAAAAATGTCTAAACTAATAAAAACACACGATTTATCTATAAAAGTAGGTGAATATATAAATAGAGAATGAGTAAAAAAAAATCAATACTTATTTGTCTGATCGGCTTTTGAAAATCAAGAAAATTGAAATATATCAATAAAGTTGTGAAGTATTCCAGTATGAATTGATTGGAACTGACGAATAAATCTATTCCCAATAAAAGAAAAGCTAAATAATAATATTGATACTATAGAAGATACCCCCTTCTAATAAATTTATAAACTTAATAAAATTGTAAAAAATGTCTATGAAAATCAAAAATCTAAAAGTAATAAATGTAAAAAATGTAAAATCACTTGAAGTCAGCTTTGACTGAAATTTGACTACAATAGCTGGTAATAATGGAGCTGGTAAATCTACTATAATTGACTGTATACGATTAGCTATACTTGGTAAATCATATATTGGTAAAGGCAGAGCAAGTGAAGCTATAATAACTCACTGAGAAGACAAGGCTGAAATAGAACTTAGACTTGGTAATAATGACAAAACAATAAAAATAAATAGAGTTATAAAATCAAATTGAAGCGTAGAATTATCAGTCAAGTCATCAGATGTAGACGATGATAAAATACAGCAGAAAGAACTTGATAATTTATTGTCAGCTTTTACAATTGACCCCTTAGCATTTAATAGAATGACCAAAAAGGAACAGTTTGAAGTTATGAAATCTATAACTTGATTAGATTTTACAGAATTAGATAATAAAAGGCAAGAAATATTTGAAAACCGCACGATAACAAATCGTGAAATAAAAAATATATCAGGATCAATTTCTGAAATGTGAGATATAATCCATATTGATAAAATTGATATAGCCGAAATATCACAAAATCTAACTGACACAATTATTGAAAATCAAAAAATAGTAAATATTGAAAATAGTATTCAAATACAAGAAAATAATATAGCTAATAAAAAAGCAAAATTAGATGAGTTTATGAAACAAATTGACTTGTTAGCTTCTGAAATATCAAATGATGAGGAAGAGCTAAGATTATCAAATTGAAAATTATCAGTAATGACAAAAATTGATATAT
>JAYWGF010000094.1:0-2149 GCA_043778395.1 bacterium
GCAAACTAACGTTTGCTCATATATAGAATCTGAGTTTAGATTTAATTGTAGATTACAGAAAGAAAATATGTATAAAAAAATGTTGGAGTTGTGTAAAGAATTTACTCAACTAGTCTAGACCCTATAATTAATATTAGCATAAAAGATAATAAGTATTTTATGGATAGATAATCTGATTATTAGAGCTTTAACTCATTCAAAGCATTTAATTATTTAAGTACAATTATGTAATATGAAAATCAAAAAAATCATCATAGAGAATAGTCCTATTTTTTGAAAAATGATTGAATTTGATTTCACCAAAAATGATTGATCAGTATATGACAATATATTGCTTATCTGAGAAAATGGCTCGTGAAAATCAACTCTTTTAGAAATTATTTTTGACTTTTCAAATTATACCTATAATTATAACTGAACAAATGAGATAAGAATGTTCGAAATTGAATTATCTGAAGCAGAACTAACAGAAATAAATCAAATGTACTCAGAGATAAGCTATTCAGCTAATTTTATATTCAAATTAGATTTATCAAAGGAGCTATGACGAAATCAAATTGAAATTACTCATGAAGGGAGTAAATTACACTGATCTACATTCCATCAAAAAAAAGAGATATTTAAGTGAATTTACTCGACAGCGGAGATTAGTTTTAATTCGAATATTCCAAGTTCTATTACTAACAAAAATATAGACGAGCCAGTAAAGGATAGTGTAAAATCACCAGCAGATCTAGCAAATCAGATAACTCAGTTACTAGTAGACATCAGACAAAAAGATAATGAAGATGCTGAGTCATACAGAGATCTTCATAATGAAGCAATATGAGAAGAAAAGAGACAGTTAAGAACAAAAAGATTTAAAAGTGCATTCATTAAAATCTTTTCAGATAAACTACAATATTCTAAAGTTATAAGTTTAAAACCAGTTTTCAAAAAATGATCAGAAGAGTTTGATATTACCAAATTAAGTTCTTGAGAAAAACAGATTGTTTTTAGATGATGATTTCTTCTCAAAGATCAGAATAGTTTAACTTGAGCTCCTGTACTGATAGATGAGCCAGAAATTAGTCTTCATCCATCACGACAACTCAAAATATTAGATTATTATAGAACCATATTCACAGATACAAATACCGGACAGCAAACTTCACAAATATTTTTTACGACACATTCGCCATACGTTCTTAAGTCTTATAATAAAGAAGATTACAAGATATTTATATTTAGTAGAAATGAATTAAATCAAGAAGTTTCGATTGCTCCTATTCAAGAATTATGAAAGTTGTATTGAATTCCATCATGGTGAGAAATTAATCGATATGCATATTGATTGCCTACGATAGAATTTCATGATGAATTATACGGGTTTTTACATGATCGCTACATTCAACAATGACTTAATGACACCGATAAAAGTAATAGATCAAAAATAAAAATCTTTGATTCTGATTATATTTTAAAAAATATAAGTCTTCCAAATAAGAATCGAGATGAAGAAAGGTATAGAATATCATGATTCAAAACTATTACACACACAGTAAGTTTGTGTACATTTATTAGACATAAGTCTCATCATCCTGAGAATATGACCATGCAACCAAAAGATTTTACAATTCAAGAATTAAAAGATTCTATCGAAGCAATGATTTCGAATATCTAAATAATACTGAGATATATTTTGGTTAAAAATATTTCCTATTGTATATTTCAAACCTAGTAATGCTATTTAGATGAAGCGAAGTTGATTCATTATATAATAAATCAATCGCTGATAATTTTGTAACTATTAGTGATAAGTGTTTCACTATATTTTTTAGATCTCTTACTATGTTCAGGACAACGGCTTGTAGTTTGAATATTACAGTAAAAATCTCGTCATGCTGAGCCTGCGAAGCATCTTGCTATGACTGAGAGATCCTTCACTTCGTTCAGGATGACGAAATTATTTTAGTACAAATGAGTCTTAATATACTGAGTTTGAGAATTAATTTATAAAAAAAATCCTCTCATTGAGAGGATTTTTCAAAATAACATGAAACTATTGTACGCCAGTTGCTGGAAGCATACCAGGTACTTTGATAGGATTTTTGACTGTTGATTTTGGTGGTACATATGATGAGCCTCATGGTACAAATACTCATGGCAT
>JAYWGF010000095.1:0-5960 GCA_043778395.1 bacterium
GATACAGATAACCCAATACAAGAATGGGAAAATATTATGGAATATATATCAGATACCAAATCAAAGCTTGATGCACTTGAGATAGAATATTTGCATATAGTATGATCAAAAATAGACCTCAAAGTTAAGCTTGGCAAAGATTGCAAATGGCTCTGATGATCTGGTCGTAATATACCTTCATTTGAATTGTTTATATCACCAGATTGGAGATGAACGGAAGGACGAGTGCATTTTGATCAGCCGCTTTTTCGTTATTGAAAACTTATCAAAGATATCAAATTAGAATTCAAAAATTGAATAGTAATCAAAGCTAGCGCAAGTCAAAACGAACAGACTTTACTAGATATGATAGCTGTAGAAAACGCTAATAAAATTTGAGAATTTAGCCTTACTGATCGCAAAACCAGTCGTATCAATAAATTTATGTGAGAAACTCTTTATGATGAGAATGTATGATGAGAGTTTGGTAATACACATATAGCTTTGTGAAATGCATACAAAGATAGTTTTATTGGAGATATAAAATCTACTACCTCGGACCAGCGAAAAGAAATGTGATATAATGAATCATCTGTCCATACCGATATAGTAAGTACTGCAGATAGGACTGTGACTGCATATTTGCAAAACGGAACTACAAAAATAGTATATAAGAGCTGAGAGTTCGTTTTATAGTATTATTAGTATTTTTGTATATTTGATTTGTGTAGATAAATATATATATTAGTAATATATTTTGACTTCAAGTTATAGTAACATGATATATTAGTCAGGATATAAATTATATAACTCAATTTTTGAAAAAGTTTTTTTGGATCAAATATACTTATTGTTTTTTACAAAAATAAATGATATATAAAAAATGTGAAATACAGAAAAAAAAATAAATAAATGGTTGATCTGATTGGTCATATGAACTACTATAGTATGATGATTATCTACTACCAAAAAATGACAAGAAGTATCAAAATCTACCGCTAGCAAATTATTGGATAAAGCAAAAGGATTTTTGGAATTTTTCAAATCTTGAGTAGATTGACTAAAAAGTAGTATTAAAAAAACTTCAAAAGATAATATATCGGATAAAATTTAGTAATATATATTATTATTTTGAGACCACAATCAAATATCCGTAAAAAGCATTTGAAAAAAGATTAGTAATATATATAAATACCTTTGTGGAGAGATGGATGAGTGGTCGAAGTCAGCTCACTGCTAACGAGTCGTTCTCAAAAGGAACCGCAGGTTCGAATCCTGTTCTCTCCGTACTTATTTTTGTTATTTTATATCATTTAAAATACTATTATTATGCAATTTTTGTGAACCGTTAAGATTATTTGACCTAGAATAGTAGTTGGTCAAAATAATACTCCAAAAGTTACTGTTGTTTTTGAAGAAAAAAACGATAGAGATTTCAAAGATAGCTTGGCTATAGATTTTCTTGGCGAAAAGGCTGATTTGATAGATCAGATTTCCGAAGGTGAAGATGTGACTATTTTTTTCAATTTTAGATCTACTGAATATAATTGAAAATACTACAATAATCTTACTTGATGGAAATTGGAAAAAACTAATGGTACAATATTGAAGGTAGAGAAACAGCAAAATAACAATCAGTCTGATGATATGCCATTCTAGTTAAAGTATATATTATAGCTTGCTATTTTAATATATATAATGACAAAAAATGACAAAAATAAGTAAGATTATTATAAATAATTTTTGGTATAATTAATTTTATACTTATTTTTTGTTTTTTGAATATATACAATACATTTGCTAAATAGTCGTATATTAGTAGTAACAATTTGCAAAATAATAAATAGTCATATTTTGTAAATGCTGAATCGTTGTTTGATAGATATTATATATAGATATATCATAAATATAATTTGACCTAAAAAGATATTGAAGTCAGAATATAATATATATCACAATAAATAGATAATAAAATTTTATAAAGCTAATAAATAAAAATATAATGTATACAAGTGATAATAGCAAAATAGACTGACTCATGGTGTCTTTGGCGAGTCCTGATCAAGTACTAAAATGGTCAAGTGGTGCAGTAGAAAAACCAGATACTACTAATTACAGAACTGGTAAACCTACACTAAAATGACTTTTTTGTGAATCAATATTTGGACCTGTAAAAAGTTATGAGTGTAGTTGCGGTAAATATAAAGGTGCAAGATATAAGTGAATAGTATGTGAAAAATGTGGAGTAGAATTGACGAGTAGTAAAGTAAGAAGAGAAAGAATGTGACATATAGAACTTGCAAGTCCCGTAGTGCATATATGGTACTATAAAGCAAGCCCAAGTAGAATATGATTGATATTGGATCTTACTCATACTGATATTGAGAAAATTTTGTATTATGTAAAATATATAGTCATAAATAACGTAGATGATAAAAAGGTAAAAACTATAGCTTTGGAATTAGATAAAATTCTTGCTGGTAGACTCAAAGAACTGGACGATGTGTATGACAAAGAGCTAGATCTTGCAAATAAATCTGAAAATACTATGAGCTTGAAGGTATTGGAAAAAGCCTATGAAGACAATAAAAATGCTTTATCTAGCGAGTTTAATAGAATATCTGTTATTATCAAGAATTTGAAAAAATGATCAACTATTCTTGAATCAGATTTTCGTAATTTTTTCTATAGATATACAGATATATTTGATATGAAGTCTGGTGCTGAAGCTATACAGGAGTTACTATCTCATGTAAATATAGAAGAGGAAATACAGAAAGTGACAGAAAGGTTTAAAAATTCAAAATGAGAAGAAAGAAAAAAATTTTTCAAATTGCTTAGATTACTTATAAATCTTCATGTATCTGATATCAGACCTGAGTGGATGATTATCAAGCATTTGCCAGTAATACCACCAGATCTTAGACCTATAATACAATTGCCTGGAGGTAAGAATGCAACTACCGATGTAAATAATTTTTATCGTAGAGTAATACAAAGAAATCTTAGACTAAAAAAAATGATCCAAGTAGGTATGCCAGATATAGTCAAAAAAAATGAGATCAGATTATTGCAAGAGTCGGTAAATAATTTGATAATATGAGATAAGACTACAACTGGTAAAACTTGAGGTATTGGTAAGAATAGAGTTTTCAAGTCATTGACTGATATGCTTGGCGGTAAAAGATGAATTTTTCGTATGAATCTTTTATGAAAAAGAGTTGATTATTCTGCAAGATCAGTAATTACAGTCTGACCAGAACTCAAAATTGATGAATGTGGATTGCCAATATATATAGCTATAAGAATATTTTCACCTTTTGTAATATCAAAATTATTAGAAAGAAGTATATGTTATACTCCTAGACAAGCTGAAAAAATGATAAAAGAAGAAGCTCCTGTAGCTTTGCAAATATTACAAGAAGTAATAAAAGATAAATATGTATTATTGAATCGTGCTCCTAGTTTGCATAGACTTTCTATACAAGCATTCAAGATAATTCTTATGACTGGTAAGACTATAAGAATACATCCACTAGTATGTACAGCATTTAATGCAGATTTTGATGGTGATAATATGGCAGTACATTTGCCAATTAGTGAAGAAGCACAAGCTGAAACAAAAGAATTAATATCGGCAAGATTAAATATACTAAAACCGGCATCATGAGAGCCTATTGTATCTCCTGTAAAAGATATGATATTGGGTACTTATTATATGACTTTTAGAGAAGATTTTGAAAAGTCAGATTATATTTGATCTTTTGACAACGAAGAAAAAGTAATAATAAGTTATGAATCAGGTAGACTAAAAATAAACGATGTTATATTGTACAAATTTGAAAATCAGATAATAAAAACTACGGTCTGAAGAGTTATTTTCAATAATCAATTACCTGAAAAAATTAAATTTAAAAATGAAGCTATAAATAGTAGAGTTATCAAAAAAATATTGGATGAAACTTTTGACACTTATGGCCCAGAAATAGCTATGGAATTAGCTGATAAAATAAAAACTTTATGATTTGTTTATGCTACCAAATCGTGTCTTAGTGCAAATATATTTGATATGATGACGCCAGACACTAAGCAACATCATATAGAAGTATGAGATGATAGAAGTAAAATTATACAAACTTGATGGTACAGATGATTTTTGTCAGAAAATGAAAAAAGTACGCTTATACAACAAAATTGGTTATCTGTTTCAAAAGAATTGCAGGCGGATTTGCAAGGTTGCTATAAGACTTGAAATGATTTTAAAACAATGGTAGATAGTTGAGCTAGATGAAGTATGTGAAATCTTATGCAGATGAGTGGTATCAAATGACTAGTGGTATGACCATCTGGTAAAGTGATAGAATTACCAATCAAAACATCTTACACTGAGTGATTATCGCCTTTGGAGTATTTTATTTCTGCACATGGTGCTCGTAAATGAAGAGCAGATACTGCATTGAGGACAGCTGATGCTGGATATCTTACTAGAAGATTATGCGATAGTACACAAGAAGTAATAGTTAAAATAAATGATTGTAATACCCAAGATTATATAACTGTAAATAGATATGACGAAAGTTATTTAGATTATATATATGGTAGAATAGCTGCTGATGATATAGTCTGACCTCAAACTTGAGAACTGATTTGCGCAAAATGAGAATTAATTGATAAAAAATCTATATTATCTATACAGACCCAAGAAATAGAGTTGATAAAAGTAAGATCGCCTCTAAACTGTAATGTAATCAATTGAGTTTGTCAAAAATGTTTTGGTACTGATCTTTCTACAAGAAAAATTATCAAAATAGGTACTCCTATATGAATTATAGCTTCTCAATCATTATGAGAACCAGGTACTCAGCTTACTATGAACACAAGACATGCCTGATGAGCAGCTACCGAAAAATGAGATATAATAGGTGGTATAGATAGAGTAAATGAATTGCTTGAAGCAAGAACTCCTACTAGAAAAGCTGTAATTTCACCTTGTGACGGTAAAGTAAAAATACATTATAAAGGTAAGAATATAGAGATAGAGATAGTCTGACAATCAGAAAAAAAAATGTATTTTATAAAAGAAGAATTAAAAGTTTTGGTAAAATTATGAGATATAGTAAAAAAATGAACAGTATTAGCTAGTAAATCAACTATTAAAATAAAATCAAATGAAGATTGAGAAGTTCTTGAGATCAAAAAAGACAGTATTACCATCTGATGTAAAAATATTTTCAAAAAAGAACTTAGTACTGGTACTTTACCAAAAGTGAAGGAATGACAAAGTATCAATAAATGACAGGTATTAACTAGTGGATTATTGGACCCTAGAGAATTGCAAGTAATACTTTGAGATTTGTCAGCTCAAGTATATATAGTTTGAGAAATAGAAAGGGTCTATAGAGAGCAAGCTCAAAGTATTAATAAAAAATATATAGAAATAATAGTAAAACAAATGTTTTCTAAAGTATTGGTAGAAGATAGTTGAGATAGCATATTTATACCTGGTTCTATAGCTAAATATGAAGATTTTATAAAAGTAAATCAAAAATTAGCTTCAGAAAATAAACTTCAATCTATCTGACATCGTATGATATTTTGACTTACTTCTATTGCAAAAGAATCTGATAGTTGGTTATCTTCCGCATCCTTTCAAGAAACTGTAAGAACAATGGTAGAAAATTCCCTAAAATGATCTATAGATAATCTAAATGACCTAAAATCAAATGTAATTTTGGGTAGATTGTTGCCAATAGGCAAAAATTTCAAATGAGAAATAGAAGCTGAAATATCTATGATTCCAGAACTTGTATAATTTATAATTGACACTTACACAAAGTTTGTGTTTTTTTATATTAAAAATATTCTGACTTAATATTATCAAAAATATCTACAAAAAAACTAAATATATACATTATATTTAGTTTGTTGATTTAGGTATAAATTTATTTGATAATTTTGGTAACTACTCATGCACCTACTGT
>JAYWGF010000096.1:0-2143 GCA_043778395.1 bacterium
GGTAATCTTTTTTCGTCAGGTTTCATCTGCCCAGACTCTATCTTAAATTTTGATATTAGATTTTCATGTAAATTACGAGGATATTGAGTAAGATTTTCCATTATACCATCTATTCTTACTCTTATGCGACAAAAATTTTCATAAGGTTCTATGTGTATATCACTTGCCGATAAATTTACAGCCACAGTGAGTAAATTATTGAATATATTTACTATATCTCAAATATTGATTGATTTTTGCAATCAAATAAAATATTTATCACTTTCTATGTTTATCATCTTATTATTTTTTTTATATAAAATATATTCTGACTTTAAATTTATATATGCATTATCTATATTCACTGTTTATTTGAGAATCAAATATATATATTTGTTTATAACTTATGATTTTTTTTGCCACTAATTTTGTCACCAGTACTATATACAAAAGTTCATTATAAATAAAAATGATATATTTGTCAAATTGAGTTATGTCAGAATATATATAATTTATCATATTCTTTATACTTGAAAATGTTTTGCCTTTTTTTATATATATATTTATGGAAAATTTAGATTTGCACACAATACGAAAAGATATAATAATAGCTTTATCTATTCGCCAAGATCCCAAAAAATTAGTGAGTTTTTTGAGTAAAGTTTCGGTTACTAAAAAAGATAATGACCTTTTGTTTATATCTAGTCCAAATCAATTTGTGCTAATACAAGTGCAAAAATTTTTTGGTAATGATATAGATAAAATATGTCAGGAATTATGATACAAATATATACTAAATATAGATGAATCACTAAAAGATAATCAAAATCTACCAAAATTATCAGATATACTCAATGATATAATAAAAAATGAAGTCAGAAATACTAATATCACCAAACCTAATATATACACCAAACCAGATTATGGTATGACCAAGATGCTGAGTAATTATTTTGGTATTATGTTTGATGAAAAATATAAATTTGATAATTTTGTAGTGGGTTGAGGAAATGAATTTGCCTACAATATATGCTTATCAATCAGTAAAAATCCGTGACAGGATTATAATCCTTTGTTTATACGATGAAATGTATGATTGGGCAAAACTCACTTGATGCAGGCTACCGCAAATGCAATTCTCAAGCGCTTTCCTGACAAATCTGTACTATATCTGCCAACTACAAAATTTATAGATGAAATGGTAGATAGTATACGCAAAAATAAATTAAATGTATTTATTAAAAAATTTGACAGTGTAGACGTATTGATGTTGGATGATATTCAATTTATTGCAAATAAAGAAAAATCTCAAGAGATATTACATAATCTTTTCAATGAATTTGTAAGTAAAAATAAGCAAATAATCATATCTTCTGATCGTCCGCCAAAGCAATTACCAACTATAGAAGACAGGCTTCGTACTCGTTTTGGTCAATGAATGATTACGGATATATCTATGCCCGACATAGAAACTCGCATAGCTATTATTACTAATTACCTCAAATTTCGTAATATATCACTAAATCAAAATATTTCTATAGAGCACGAAATAATTGATATTGTAGCTAATAGTATGGATGACAATATTCGCGAAATAGAATGAATGCTAAATACAATTATCGCAAAAAGAAACATCATAAATAAAGATTTATCTATATCTGATATATATATAGCTATAAAAAACTTAGGCTATAAGACAGATAATAAGTCCTTGGATATAATTGATAAAGATAATTTGGATAGTCTGACTTGTACAAAATATAATAAATTTGATCGTATAGTAGAAGATATTTGTGAAGAAAATAATATCAGTGTTAGTGATCTAAAATCTGATTCCAAAAAAAAACACATTTCACAAGTTCGTCAAAAACTGATGTATATAGCTAAAAGTGATTTTTGATGGACTTTGGAGAGGATAGGGGAGTATTTTGGCGGTAAACATTATACTAGTGTAATATATGCAGTAGAGCAATACAAAAACAAGCTAAAAGATAATTGATAAATTTACAATTATCAAGTTATATGCAAATTTGACAAAATATATATATATGACTATAATGGTATATATATTTTTTATTTCCACGTAGTGGGTTTAAAACCCCCAGCTTTAGCTGGACACGGTGCAA
The DNA here is from genome assembly GCA_043778395.1 of bacterium. Lineage (GTDB taxonomy): Bacteria > Patescibacteriota > Gracilibacteria > Absconditabacterales > Absconditicoccaceae > JAYWGF01. The sequence goes on from JAYWGF010000096.1 coordinate 2,106, forward strand.
CGAAGTTGCAAAGTAATGGGATATATATAATAATGGTA
>JAYWGF010000097.1:0-2140 GCA_043778395.1 bacterium
TAAACTAATAAAAGAATACATAGAACAACAATGACAAAATGAAATTAAATTAGATTAAAAAAGCCCCCAGCTTTAGCTGGATTGGGATGTTTACTTTGAGTATTCAAGTTATTTTTACTATTGACTATAAGTCAGAATATTTTTACAGAATCAGGCATATTTTTTTTTATACTAGCTAGTAATGCATCATAAATTTCATATTCAGTAGGTTTCATTTTATACTATTATTATCAAATGTAAATATTATGACTTTTATAATTTTAAGAATCATACTATACTAGTATATTATAATTTATAATTTGTGATCTTTCATTTTTCATCTTTTGATAAAGATTGAATACTATATTTCTTATAGTTTTGATAAATCATAAATTCATATCATAATATCACTTAGCTGATATTATCTCAAATGTATTTATATTATTATCTTCAAAAGATAATTTTATCCAGAATTTATTACTATTTATTTCCAATAATCAGTCTCTATATTCGTTATTTTCATCTTCATAATTAAAAATTTGCATATTTATGTGAGGCATACTTACAACATGACTTCATAATACATTTTCATTTTGCAAAAACATTTTGAGATTTCCTATATACATAAATTTTTTTGATCGATTATTGTTATAAAAATATATTTTTACTTACAAATAACAATAGAAAAGTTATTATTATTATTTAGGTAAGATTGATTTGATTTTTTGGTAAAAATCTATATTATAATTTTATTATTTTATAAGTTATAAACTAAACATACATGAAAGATGTAAATTTATTAATGGATAAATTAGAAAAAAATTCTGGTAAAATTTTTGATTATAGTGATATTATAAAACTGATTTGAAATATTTTTTGAGACGTTTTGATACAAAAAAATAAGATTCATAAGGTAATTTTTTTGCTAAAAAGTAAATGATATATATATGATCTAAAAAAGCAGCTATATGTTGCTAAAAAACCTGATATAATTATTTCTGAGAATGATATATTACAAAAGTATTATCGACAATTATTAAAAAAACACTGCGAATTATATTGTCAAAAAAATTGGTATATATCTTGATATAAAGCACTAGAACTTCGAAATGATAATTATGAAATACCTACCGAAATATATATCACAAATGCTCTCAAAACTTCTATAGAAACTGTTATATTTGATTATAAAATATGATTCAAAAAATACTCAAATAAAATATATTCTGACTTATGATATTTCAAAAATTTACAAAAATTTACCAATAATATAACTATATCAAATAAAAAATTTGCTATAGCAAGTATAGAATTGTCTATTTTGGAATCTTTATTTTCACCAGATCCTAGTACTTTGCAATTTGTAAATGAAAATATAAAAAAGGCTTTGAAAAAATACAAAAAAACTTTAGACTTTGAAAAAATATCTAATATAGTAAAGTTAGGTAAATATCATACTAGTCTCAATAGATTATATATTTTATCAAAAAATGTAGATCTCTCCATGAGTCAGACTATTTATAATATAATAAAAAAATATAGCTATGTATAAAATACATATATTTCGTAAATATAATAAGTGATTTACGCTTTTGGAATTATTGATAGTTTTGATAATAATCGGTGTGATAATGTCTATTGTGAATTTTCTGAATTTTAGTCAGATAGAAAATATCAAGCAAAACAGCAAAATTGATTCATTTGTTAGTAATTACAATCAGATTTTACTTTATTGTATGACAAATAATTGCGAAAATAATGAACGAAAAATATCAAATGGCTCTATCTTATATCCTACTCGACAAAATACCAAACTTCAAAAAATAGATTGACTAGATATCAATATAAATAATCAAAATAGCCTGACATTAAAATATAATAACTATGCTTGTGATAGCCAAGATACACAAAACTTATCATTTGATCTAAAAAATATTAACAATAGATGAAATAAAAAATGTTTTGAGATAGATAGGAAGTGTAAACTTTATACCAAAAAATGTATATAACTGTCTTGCATCAAAATTAATTATTTTTTGAATAAATTATTATAGTGATTACGTAAATTTTTCTATAAAAAAAACTAATCTATTTTTAGATTAGTCTTTGTTAAAATTTATTATGCAGTTACTATATTAATAAAATAGAATATACCACTTAC
>JAYWGF010000098.1:0-2133 GCA_043778395.1 bacterium
TCATATACTAGTAATAATGATAAATAATATCAATTAAACTAGTCTAGACCCTTGTAAAAAATATCTGACAAATCCATAGTCATGTAAAAATTATCAATAATGATATGTGACAAAATTGATTTGGTATGGCTATAAGATGCTGATTGAAACATTTTGCATGAAAATATGTTGCGATTGCGATGGCAGATCTATCTGATCTACCTCAGGATATCATATCTATGTATCATACTGCAGTAACGTGAAATTTTGATGCAGTATTTTGAAGTAGATTTATACCATGATGATGAGTGCATGACTATCCAGCATTCAAATATATTCTCAATAGGATTACAAACTGGATTATTATGATTTTATTTATGATTCGTTACAATGATGTCACAAACGCGTGTAAATTATATACGAAAGAAACGATAGTCTGATTACAACCATTCTTGAGTAAACATTTCAATCTTACGGTAGAATTACCGCTTAAAACAATCATTAGATGATACAAGTATACTTATATACCAAACCATCGGTATAATCGCAAAGAATGAGTAAGTAAATTAAAAATAAAAGAAATGTGAAGTCGCTATTTTTTTATCATATTGTATTGCTGGCTTGAAAAAATACTCTCAAAGTGAGACTACAGAAAGTAATCTTTTATATAATTCCTTCAATGAAACGACTATTTTTATTGTTAGCACTAGCATGCAATAGCTCTGCAAATATATTGATGAAACTATGATCAAAAAATGGTTTTGTTGTATCACAAACAATTTGACAGACAATTCATAATAATTGATATATATTAGTATGAGGATTTTTATTTTGACTCAATATGATTTTTTATATTCTTGCTCTCAAAAATATAAATCTATCTTTGGCGTATCCAATCATGATAGGACTAACACTCACAATTACTTCAACATTTAGTTTTTTATATCTTAATGAAACTTTTTGAACGACACAATTAATATGATATGTTTTGATCTATGCATGAATTATTTTACTTTTTTTTAAATCATAACATGAAGATTATTCAAGAAATATATAGAAAATACATAACCATATACTCACTTACTGCATTTAGTATATTTAGTATATATGTATACTTTGTCATTACATTTGCCATCAATATTCCATTTTGAGATGATTTTGATGCGATATTTGGATGGATGATAAACTACTATAACCAAACGAATAGCTATGATCAATTTATTAGTTTTTTTGCATTACACAATGAACATAGAATTACTCTCAATTATATATTTCAAATAATACTATATAAGATATTTTGACATATAAATCTTGAGTACATGGTATATTTTGGTAATTTTGCTTTGGTATGTATAGCATGATTTTTTATCAAAATTATATCTGAATTAGATATCTCGAGCAAATCAAAACATATTACACAATGTATATCGGTAGTGCTATTATTCAATCTATCATTTCATGAGTCAGCATTGCGAGCAATGGCAAGTATCTCAAATATGCGAGTTATTGTTTTCGCTCTATGGGCACTATATTTTGCCAATAAATACCATAATGATACTAAGATTCAGTATATCATATATGCTATTTTGCTTTCAATATGCGGTATTATGACTCAATGAAATGGAATATTTATTCTTCCAAGTATTATTGTATCATCGATTATTCTTCAAAGATTTAAGTATATATGGATATATTGTATTTTTTGTATATTCACGACAGTTTTGTATTTTATAGGATATAGTACACCTAATGCACATTGATCATTTTTCCAAAATAGTATCTATTTCATACAAACTCCATTTGTACGATCATATCCATTTGCATTTTTTTGATCAGCATTGAGTTTGGTTTCCATGAAGTCTTATGTTCAACAACAAGCGATGAATATATGATTTACGTTGTCAGATTTTATTACATACTGATTATTAGTCATGAGTAGTATTATTTCGTGAGCATATATCGTATATGTTTATTGAAAATTTGTTTATCATAAATATTCCAGAGAAAATAATCCGATTATACTCTATCTAATTATATTTTTGACAATCAATATGTTGGTTACGACAATATGACGCGTTCATTTTGGTACTCGAGCGAGTAGATATATGCTATATAGTCTGATATCATTTCAGACTATCATACTGATTTATTGTA
>JAYWGF010000099.1:0-5877 GCA_043778395.1 bacterium
AAAAGAAGCTGAGTAAGCAAAATAGTTATTAGAAAAACAAACACCGAATGAGAGATATTATTATTTACTGCTAAACCTGCTGTTATTCTTGGTAAAGAATGATCAAAATTAAAAATAGCAGAAGATAAGCTAAAGTCAAAATTAAAAAAACCCTTCAAGATAACAATAAAAGAAATTAAAACTCCAGAATTGTCGTCTAGAATTATGTCAGAATTTGTAGCAACTCAAATCGAATGAAGAACTCCCTATAGAAGAGTAGCAAAGATGGCTGTAGATAAGATTATAGAAAAATGAGCACAAGGAGTCAAGATTCAAATTGGTGGTAGATTGAATGGGGCAGACATGTCTAGTACTCAAAAATTTTCAAAAGGAAGAATACCTTTACAAACACTGAGAGCAGATATCGATTATCATCATACTATAGCTATGACAAAATATGGCGTGTTAGGTATAAAAGTTTGGATATGTAAGTGAGAAAATTTTTCAAAAATAAAAGAATAAAAAATGTATTGGTTTACTAAATTTATAAAATAAAACTTTGATAATATGTCATTATTGTCTCCAAATAGATGGAAATATAGAAAACAAATGCTTTGAAGAATGGGTGGAGTAAGTACTAATGGTGCTACTGTATCATTTTGACAATTTGGTCTAAAAGCTATGTGAAACTCATTTCTTACATCTAGACAAATAGAGTCAGCTAGAAAAGTTATTTCTAGATATATAAAAAAAATAGGTAAAATGTGGATTAGGGTATTTCCTGATGTTCCAATTACTAAAAAACCATTGGAAGTAAAAATGGGTGCAGGTAAATGAAATGTTAGTCATTATGCAGCCAGAATAAAAAGATGAAAAATAATATTTGAAGTAGTTTGAGTAGATAGGAAAACAGCTATAGAAATATTTAAGCAAGCTTGATATAAATTACCATTTCCAGTAAAAACTGTAGAAAAATGAGAAATAAATTAATTATAAATATAATTTATATTAAATATTAAAAATCAATATGGAAATAATAAATAATAAAGAAATAAGAAATCTTTCTGTAGGTGATATAAATAGATTAGTAAATACATCCAAAAAATATTTATTTGATCTTAGAATAAAAAATAAACTCCAATCATTAAAAGAAAAAAATCTTATTGGTAAAACTAGAAAATATATAGCAGTTCTAAAAACTATCGCTAATGAAAAAATATTTGTAAATAGATTTGACTCAATTATGAAAAATATAGAAAAAAATACTAACTAATAATTGATTTATTATAATAAAAAATTATAACAATGGCTATATATAATGGTAAAAATATAAAAGAACTAACTTGAAAGGTAGTTAGCAATAAGATGGAAAAATCGATAGTAGTTGTAGTAGAAAGAGTAAAAGTTCATCCAATTTTTAAGAAAAGATTTGTTGTTCAAAAAAAATACTATGTTCATGATGAAAATAATATTGCACAAATATGACAAGATGTAAAATTTAGACAATCAAAACCAATAAGTAAGCTAAAAAGATGGTCTTTGATACAGGTGTTATAAATTTTTTGAAATAAAACTATAGTCTGACTAAAAATATTTATATTATTGTTTCCGAAACAAAATGTTACAAAATGAATCAAGAGTTATTATAGCTGATAATACATGAGCAAAAGAGGCATTAATATTTAAAGTATTAAAATGAAATTCTAAATCTGCTGGTATTTGAGATTTGGTTTCTGTAGCTATAAAATCAGCTTCTCCTTCTAGTGCATTAAAAAAATGAGATGTAGCGAGATGAATTATAGTTAGAACTGTAAAAGAGATTAGAAGAAAAGATGGTACGTACGTAAGATTTGGAGATAATGCTATAGCTTTAGTGAATAAAACTAATGAACCATTGTGAAAAAGAATATTTTGACCAGTAGCAAGGGAGCTTAGAGAAAAATGATACAAAAATATAGCTAATTTAGCAGAAGAAGTTTTGTAATCATATTACTACTTTATTTATATTTGACTTAAATTATGCAAAAATTAAAAAAATGAGATCCTATAAAAATTATAGCTTGAAAATTTAAGTGACAAATCTCAAAAATCTCTAAACATTTATGAAATTCTGCAATAATAGAATGAATAAATATATCAAAAAGATCAAAAAAAGGTAAATGAATAATTGATATTGCTAAACCCATACATATAAGTAATATTTCTTATTATAGTGAAAAAAATAACTGAACAAGTAAAATATCTTTTGTTATTGATTGAGTCAAAAAACAAAGAAAACTAGTTAAATTTGATCAAATAATTGATTAACATAAGTCAGTATATATATAATTTATAAGTAATAAAAATTTCTAAATGTCTTTATATGAAAAATATAATAAAGAAATAAAACCTTTTTTGATGAAGTCCCTCAATAAAAAAAATATTCATCAAGTACCAAAAATAGAAAAAGTTATCGTAACTATGTGAGTATGATCTCTTCATACTAGAAAATGAGTCAAAGATTTTTCTGACCTAGAAAAAAATTTAAAAAATATTACGGGTCAAAAACCTATGATGGTAAAATCTAGAAAATCTATAGCAAATTTTAAACTTAGAGAGTGAATGCCCAGTATGTTGGTAGTAACATTGAGAAGATGAAGGGCATATGATTTTTTGGAAAGACTGATAGAAGTTACATTACCTAGAGTTAGAGATTTTACTTGAATAAATAATAAATCTTTTGATAAAACTGGTAATTATAATTTGTGATTCAAAGATCAATCTGTATTTGCAGAAATATCTATGGAAGATGCAACTACTACTATAGGTGTAGGTGTAACTATAGTTACTAATACAATTATAAATTCTGATACTAAGGAATTATTAAAATCATTTTGATTAATATTCAAGGAAAATAATTAAAATAAAGTTTATTTTTTATAAAATATATATATGGCTAAAACATCATTAATAGTCAAACAACAAAGACTTGAAGATAAGAGATTACTCGCTTTTTCAAAATGAGAAAAAATGAAAAATATGGCAAAATTTTATAATAGATGTAAATTGTGTGGTAGATCTCATGCTTTTATTAGAGATTTTGGAGTATGTAGAGTATGTTTTCGTAAATATGCTAGAGAATGACTTATAGTAGGTCTTAGGAAGGCGAGTTGGTAAAATTTTAAGCTTATAATTTGAATTGGTAATATTTATTAAAAATTAAAAAAATAAAAATGTCATCATATGTTAATGCACCTATTCACGATCTTTTGATAAGAATCAAAAATGGATATATGGCTAGAAAGTCAATTTTGGAAAATATCACTCACAGTAAATTCAAAATTGCAGTTTTAAATCTTTTAGTAACATATAAATTTGTTGATGGTTTTGAAGTTATTGAATCTGAATCAAAAAAATATATTTCTGTTAATTTATCAAAAATTGTAGATATAACCGAATCAGTTCCAAATATTAAATTCCATTCTAGACCTTCTAGAAGATTATATGTTGGATTTGATAAAATTAGACCTGTGGCCTGAGGTAAAGGTATATGTATAGTTTCTACAAATAAATGATTAATGGCTTGACATATTGCTCATAGTTTGAAAATATGATGAGAATTAATAGCAGATATATATTAATAAAATTTATTAAATTATTAGAAAACTGAAAAATTATCTTTTAGGTAATGTAATTTAAGATTATAAAATCCATAAATATGTCCAAAATTTGAAAAAAGCCTGTAATTATACCTTCTTGAATAAATGTCTCAATTAATAATGGCATTGTTATTGTAGAATGACAAAAATGAAAATTAGAAATGGATTATCATCCTAGTGTTAATATAGCTATAGTTTGAGCTGAAATAATCTTTTCTGTAAATTCTCAAAATGATCGAAATTTACGATGATTAACTAGAACTTTGGTGCAAAATTTAGTGCAATGAATCAATGAAACGTTCACAAAAAAATTATTGGTTCTTTGAGTTTGATATACTGCTAAACTTTTAAATCCACATGAGTTAGAGTTATCTCTTTGATATAGTCATAAAATTTATTTTAATGTTCCTAAAAGCATAAATGTCTTTATGGAAAAAGATTCGAAATGAAGCGATATAATTATTTTGAATTCTATAGATAAGCAGTTATTATGACAGATATCTAGTGATATTCGTAATCTTAGAAAACCAGAACCTTACAAAGGTAAGTGAATAAGATATATAGACGAGATTGTAAAATTAAAAGCTTGAAAAGCAGCAAAGAAATAAAAGTTGTTGTTAACTACTGATATTTTAAATTGATACCATACAAAAACATGAAAAAACAGACAAATCATATAAAAGATATTCAAAATAAATATTACAGAAGAAAAAATAAATCTAATATTCTAGCAAAAATTAATTGATTATTTCCAAGACTAATTATAAATAAATCAAATAAAAATAATTATGTTATGATTATTGATAATAATGGTAATGTTTTATTAAATCTTAATGATAAAAATTTTTTTTGAAATAAAACACAAAAAGCTTTAGAATTGTGAAAAAAAGTTGCTGAATGACTTATCTCTAAGCAAATTCAAAGAGTCATTTTTGATAGAAATTGACATTTATATCATGGAAGGGTAAAATCTATAGCTGATTGAGCTAGAGAGTGATGACTAATAATTTAGTTTATTGTAAATAAATTTATATTGTTTATATATATTATATGATAGAATTGGAGAATAATAGTAATAACGAAGTAAGGATTGATAATCAAAATTCATCAAATAATAACTTAGATAATAAAGATTCTAAAAAATCTAATTTTAAGTGAAAAAAAATATTTGAGAGAAGAGATAACCAACCTAGGGAAAAAAAAGAATTTGATGAAAAAATGCTAGAGGTCAGAGCTGTAACCAGGGTCACTACTTGAGGTAGACAAAGATCTTTTAGAGCTATTATGCTTGTAGGTAATCGCAATGGTAAAATTGGATTATGAGTTGCTAACGGTATCGACGTTGCTATAGCAAGTGCAAAAGCAACACATGATGCATATAAAAATATGATTGATATAGAAATAAATAGTAACTGAACCGTAAATTACGCTATAGAAAAAAAATTTAAGTCTGCAAAAATAAAATTAATACCTGCTGCACCTGGTACTTGATTAAAAGCTTGATCTTCTGTTAGATCCGTATTAGAACTTGCTTGATTCAAAAATATTTTGAGTAAAATCGTAGGTACAAATAATAAATTAAATAATGCTTTGCTTACTATATCTGTTCTAAAATCTTATAAAAAATTTACTAAAAATGGTACATATTTTGAAGAAAAAACTTTAGTTTCAGAAGAATTATAAAATATATTTATAAGTATATATAATATCAAAATGTTAAATGAATTGATAAGATCAAAATGACTCAAAAATAAATCTATACAAGTATGAAGATGAAACGGATCATGAAGATGAAATTCTTCTACTAGAGGTTTGAATGGTCAAAAATCAAGATCTGGTGCTAGAATTAGACGATGGTTTCAATGAGGTCAAACACCACTCAGTCAACAACTACCAAAATTAAGATGATTTAAAAGGTATTATAAATTGGTAGATGATATATCTATAGTCAATCTTGACAAGTTATCAGTAGATGTAAGAATTTTGGATGGTGAATCTATAAACAAAGATTTATTGATAAAATTAAATTATATAAATACACTAGGGACTGTGAAAATATTATCAAACTGAGATTCAGGTAAAAAGTTTATATTTGAATGAATAGAGAAATTTTCAAAATCAGCTCGTGAACTAATAAATAAAAATAATGGCGAAATAAGATAATTTATTTCCACGTAGTGGGTTTAAAACCCCCAGCTTTAGCTGGACACGGTGCAACGAAGTTGCAAAGTAATGGGATATATATAATAATGGTATTTAG
>JAYWGF010000100.1:0-2114 GCA_043778395.1 bacterium
GTTTCGTCTATTTTATCTTTTACGACTTCTGCTGCATGATTTATATCATCAGTATGGTCATTCATATCATCATCCAAATCTGCACCAAATTCTTTAACTTTTTCTCAAGCATTATCTATCTCATAATTAGCTCTATCGCTTGCATCCGTAGCCGCTGCAGAGACTTCTTCTTTGATATACGTAGCTTTATCACTTACATAATCTTTTGCTTCCTCAAATTTATCTTCTGCTTGTGATTTTAGTTCTTCAGCTTTTACAGGTAATTCTTCAGTCATATATTCTTTTGCTTCTTCTATTTTTTTTGAAGCTTCATCGTGCATAGAGCTTACAGTTTCTGACATATTATCTTTGATTTCAGATGTTTTATCAGACATTTTCGCTATAGTTTCTTGTGCTCAATCTTTTATAGCTTCAGCAGCTCATTTGGCTTGATCAGTTAGCTCTGATGCTTTTTCTGATACTTTGCTAGCTAAGTCACTAGTCACGTCTATAGTTTTTTCTGTAGCGGTTTTAGCTACATCACTAACTGTATCTACTGCTCATTTAGCAACTTCTTTGCCACCATTTATCAAATCCTTTATAGTATCTCGAAAGCTCATGTTTTTGGTTTATTAAAATAAGTAAATTAAAACTTTATATACAGATTTTTTTGATAATTACAATGTCAAATAATAAAAATCTTTTTAGTTATAAATTTACCTTGAATATCTATATATATTTATTATAAAAAAATAAAATTGTCTGACTTGTCTGACAGCGTCATATTTTAATATTGATAATAATAAACTTTATGCATCAAATTTATAAGCTTACATTATCATTTTTTTTTATATCTATAATCTGAGTCTTATTATTTAGTGATAAAGAGATAGTCCTAGCTCAAAGTACGGGCTATAGCAATACAAGTCAGAATATCACTAATATATACAATACTTGAGATATGATGATAGTAGAAGTACATCCGCAAACCGTCACAAACTGCCTAGATGAATATATAATTATCCAATCAAATATATATTATAATGGAAAGATAGAAATAGTCTGACTAGGTAGTAGTAATGGATCTGTAAACATATATACTACACTAAATACAGGTCAAAAAATACTGATTACAGATAATATATCAAAACTAAACTCTGGTAATGCCGATATGAGTATATATATAGTTAGTAGCGTGACTCTTACAGATACTTGAGAACCTTTGGCCGTCAAGATTTGATCTTGAGTAATGGTTGATAATATTATTTATGATAAACCAAATCCGTCTGACAAGAGTAAATTTTTTGCTTCAAATAGCTGAGGTGTAAGATTTTTTGGTGTAAATGGCGATCCTACTCCTAGCAATAACTGTATAGTCGCCGTACAACCTACCACAGCCACAGCAGATTGTGAAATATACATCAAAGACGACACTAATCCATCCAAACCAAAAATGTGAATTAGGTGAGCTTATGCAAATATATGTACTCAGTGATCTTGGACTTGATGAATAGGTAATATAACTGACGGTAATTGTTGATTTGAACTTTTATCGGTAGCTTGATACAATAATCTAAAATATATATTATATTCTGGCTCTCAAGTATTATGTCAATATAGCTATACATATTATACAAGCACAAATACAATCACTAATTGCCAAAACAATTATACACCCACTTCTACTTCTACATCTACCTCTACTTCTACGTCTACGTCTACCTCAAGTTCTAACACTAATATATCTACTACTGCCAATTCTAGCAATTTTTTGCTCGGATGCGGCATCAAACTTCAATCCACGATTCCACTTTATAGAGAAGATAATATAAATATCACAGCTACCAAGCGAAATAACATTATATACAATAGTAATACTAACTACAAATGTTTTTGGGATTATGGAAATGGATTTACTAGTCAAGAATGCAATCCGCCTAGCCAGAAATTTGCAAACATATGAATATATAACATAAAACTAAGCATGACAGACAATAGTGGATCTAGTTGTGATACTACTTATAACTTGAATCTACCAAGCAAATATTGGATGATAAATTTTATAGAGGATGAATATTATATGTCATGACGCAACTATAATCCTAGCAATTTTATCATAAATTACACAGGCACTA
>JAYWGF010000101.1:0-2097 GCA_043778395.1 bacterium
TAAATTATATAGTTTTATATTATCAAATATGCTTTATATTGCAATACGGTTATTATAATCATAATAGTTTTCAAAAATCATAAAATATATCTTCTGTCAAACTATTTTTTGCAAAAATAAATATTTATACATTGATAAAGTCAGATTATAATATATATATTACAAATAAATTTATAGTCTGACAAAATAACATGTTCAAAAAAATATATACTGTATTAGTGATTTGAGTAGGGATTTTGAGTTATAGCTTTGCATTGATACAGATGACAGATGGTATATTTCCTGTAGATTCAACTACTACTAGCCTTATGATTTCGGGTAACATTGTATCCTCTGGCACATCAAATAATAAACCATCATCCACATGAGCAAATATAAAAACCGTATTTGTGAGTGGAGCCAAAGATATACCAAATAGCTGAAGCAAGATTTTAGCTACCAATATATGAACTTGACTTTTTGCAGATATAGATTTTGCCCAATGAATCAAACGAATGTACGAGAATTGACTCACTTCATACAAAAATATAAACGACTATAGACCTTATGATAAAGTGACTAGAGAAGAAGCCGCAAAAATGTTTAGCAAATTGTATGAAGTAGAGTGATTATCCTTTGAGGAGAATACTTGAGGTTGTGTATTTAAGGATAGCAATAAATTCAACTCAAATATGAGTGAATATATATATAGAGTCTGTTCCTTAGGGATTATGAAATGATGAAATTGATATTTTTTACCTAGTAAAACTATCACTAGAGCACAATGATTAGCTATAGTTATTAGATTATTTGAATGAAAATCGTCAAATGAAGAACTAAAGCCACGATATACTGAATATTACCAAAAGTGACTAGACTATGAAATAATTCCCGAAGTCATGAAATTTTCAAGTATGGAATCATGACTAAGTAGATATCGATTAGCAAAATTTATATATACATATCATATCAAATCTCAACTCAAATGAAACAAAACTGATATAAATAAAAAAACCATAATATATTCCAATTTTTGGGATGTAATCCCTGATACGATTACGGAAAATGAAAATAAAACTTCAAACATGAAAGTCCATCTCAAAACTAACCAATTATCAACTAATACTTCTTCTGCTTTTTCTATATTATTGGAAACAAACGATAAAATCAAAATGGTAAAAATTACTACCACCTACAAGAATACTGATAAAAGCTCTTTTGTGCGATATGGCGATTTGTATGATAATAGCGATAAACTCGTAGGTAGTAGCACATTTATTTACAATAATAATTTTATCAAAGAGTGATTCTTGAGATTTGATAGTGGAATCACATATAGAGTAACTCCTAGCTCTCAAACCAATGACCAAAATATTTATGATGTTTTCAAAAAAAAATACTAATTATATATCTAGTATTTTTTTTGTATATAAATATATTATCTGACTTCATAATTGAAGTAAATAATTGACTTCATCTCCGACCAAGTCACCTCTTCTAATCTTTTGGATTCCATTTGTGTAGGAAATTTTACATCAGTCATTTTAGCTATTTTACCCAAAGTTTTACGCTTAAATCAACTAATTTTATCAAGTATCTGCAGCATATATATATATTCGTTATCACTTAGCTCTGTTTGATTTTTACGCTCAAAACATAGTAAGCAACTATATACCTTTGGTGGTGGCGTAAAGCAATTCGGTCAGATAATTCTACTAATATATATATCAAAAAAATTATTTAATAATCGCCAAAAATAAGATTTTTTACCAGCAACACTTTCTACCCTCTGCCCAAACTCTAACTGAACTATAAACATACTATAGTCATATTTTGTTTTTAGCATAAATTTATCTATGATCGGACTCGTGATATAATAAGGCAGCGAGCCATATATTAGTGTTTGGTTTTTTATAAATCAAGTACTATCTGACCAATCTAGCACATCGCACATATCCAAAGTTATATCTATAGTTTGATTCGCTTTGATGATTTTATTTATATGACCCTTCATATGGTCATCTTTTTCTATAAGTCTGATATGTTTGTATATATGTACTAATTGTAGAGTCAGACTACCCTTTCATGGTCATATCTCTATACAATTTTGCAAATCAA
>JAYWGF010000102.1:0-2095 GCA_043778395.1 bacterium
ATGTTTTGAGATTGTGCACTACTTCGTAGAGAATTGTACATGAGTGAGCTGATTGATCGTACGTTGGATGGCAGGATATATACAAAACAGTAATTTATAAAAATTTCAACATGTATCAGCATATCAAACAAATACTCTTGAAATATAAACTCCTATGATCAAAATTTTGGTTGCTCATGTGACTTACAGTAATAGAAAATACTACTGAATTTTCGCTACCTTTTATCATTAAGCAGATGTATGATATTATTAGTAATAGATGAATATCTCATGATTTATGGAAACGATTTAGTATTGGACCATGAGCTCTTATTATCGTAGAAATCACCAGTAGATGATTTTGGATATTGTATAATTATTTGAAGCAATGTATGAACATCAAATTGACTAATGTATATAAAAAGAAAGCATACATCAGTACGACTTGATCATATTGCTGAGTTACAAACTAATAAAATATCTAAAAACCTCTAGTGTAAAATAGATCCATAAATCTTTGAATAATAAAAGTCACTTTTGATACTTAAGATCAAAATTTTCATAATATTCTTTCACTAAACTAGCAAGTTATCGAAAAATTTAATAATGCAATACGATTGCAATTTTATCAATAATGATTATAGAAAAGAGTAAATTTATTTATCATTTTAGGTCATTATGAAATTTCTTCGGTCTATTCTTATTTTACTAGCATTTATACCAATATCGGTATTGTCTTGATCTAAGACAATACAACAGTCCCTTATAGATCTTGGTAAGAGCCGAGATAGGTACTCGGTTTGATTTAATACTATAATTAAAAATTGAAATACTACGGTAGAATATTTTGAATGAAATTGAACAAAGAAGAAAAACAAAGTCGATGATTATTTCATAATTTCTATTAAGAATAGTAAATGAAAGATCGTAAAAAAATATGATGTCGATGCACCATATAATCTCAAAACATATGCAAATGAAAAAAAGTGAGAATTTCCAGAGTCTTTTCAGTGAATTGTCAATATTTCACCATCAAATAAATATATATATTTCACTACGTCTCAATTTGAGAGAACACAATGATATCTAATGAAATTATCTAATGGATCAATGATATACAAATTTGACGGAGCATGATGATCAAGAGCTACCCGAACTCCAGATAAGCAAAGGTTTATCATTTGATGAAACTTATGAATATGAGTCAACGACAATTTATGGATATCTAAGAAATCAGATATCACTAAATATAGAACGATCAAGCTCGATGGATATACAAGGTCTCTTATTGCTAGTAATGATACTGTCCGAATTTATATAAATCGTATCAAACAAGCAGAAAAATGAGAAATTCATATTTGATATGCTGAGGAATATAATCTTGATACGGGCAAATTAATTTCCTCAAAACAAGTCAACTTTTCTAATTCTTGGGAATCTTAAAAGTAACTTTTAAACCTTATAGATTAACCATAAAATAAACCTTTCTCATACTCATTGGCTAAATATGATCTCGCTATTATTAATTTAAATAGATTAATAGATTCTGATTTCGATCAAAGGCAATCTTAAAATAGAGTATCTATGATGGGATCAAAATCTGATTTAGCAAAGTAATGATTCTCTTGAGAGAAAGATTTTCAAGATTAGTTTGGTGCCAAATTTACTAATACATTTTAATCTTAGATCAAGCGGTAAATGTCTATCAATCACTAGATTTAACAAGATGCATTGGGGGGGGATCATCATCGCACATCACCTCCAGACAGTCATGAATGCAGATCGTATCATCGTGATGGATCAAGGTCATATCATCCAGTCATGAACTCATACTGAACTACTAGCACAAGATGGACTCTACCAAACGCTTGTCAATCTGCAAAGTGGGATCATTGAAGAATAAAATATCATCAATATTTATATTTGATGATTTGAACCCAATTGCTACATAATCTACCAAAAAAAACCGCAACCTAGGATAGGTGCGGTTTTGAGCATGATATACATGCTAGTGATTGGTACGATCACTGACGTGATGTTCCCAATCTTTTTCCAGTTCTTCTGAAGATACTTTTAGTCCCTCAAGACTAATTTCTTCCTCACTAGATACTAACTC
>JAYWGF010000103.1:0-2089 GCA_043778395.1 bacterium
CGTACTCTTGATATGAGCAAATGGCTCTGGGAAATCGAGTATTTTTGACTCATTTGAATATCTTTCTAGGACGAGTATTAGATGAAATAGTCTGTCAGATGATGTTTATTATAAAAAAGATCAAAATCTTGATCTCCAGATCGGAATAGAATTTACAGATGGACAAAATTTCCTTAGGACTGACAAAAATCATCTCAGAGATGATGTACTCAAAAAGTTTTATGGGAGAAGTAGTTTGAGGATTGTCCCTGAGATTACTTGAAATACAAACATTTCTTCTCTACAAAATAATACTGATGGTCCAGAAAAATATACCAAATTTGATGGAAGATTTGAAAATGATTATGAGCAATTTATTAATAATATCTTCAATGAATTAGCAAAGCCAGTTTTTCAATGAAAAAGTGCTGATACGGTCCAGATATTTCAAGAGCTTATCAATCCAATGAATGTGTCTTTGCAAAATATTTTTTGAAATGATACTGCCTTGTCTATTCAAATTGAGAAATTCACTCCTTCTAATAGAAATACGCCAGCACAATTACATTTTCGTAAAGGATGATTTGTTGTTTCTTATAATCTGCTAAGTCATGGAGAGAAACAAATTATCATATTGCTACTCAATTTTGCAGTAAGAAAAGATTTGATGCCAGATTATATCTATTATATCGATGAAATGGATGTGCATCTCAATACCGCATTACAATACAGTGTACTGGAAGAAATTGTACAAAATCGACTCCCTACTGGATCTCAACTATGGACAGCAACTCATGCTTTGTGATTTATCGAATTTGCAAAAAACGATGACAACTCATGTATTATTGATTTTGATCATTTTGATTTTGATGAGACAAAATCGTTGAGTCCAATTGACAAAAATGACCCTGAAAAAGCCTATTACAACATAGCATTGACTCCATGAATTATAGATTTGTTCATAAAAACTGATACTACATCAGTGATTTTCTCTGAATGAAACAATAAAATATTATTACAAAAAGCATTTTCTCTCTATGATATCAAAGAAAAAATTGATTTCCAAAATGGCTCTGGTAAAAATCAACTGAAAACTTTATTTGATGTTTTGTCGCAAAATGAATTTTCTAGATATAAAATATATTTTGTATTTGATAATGATGCTAGCGTAGAATATCAATCTTGTTTGAAAAATAAAACAGAATTTTTGATACCAATTTTACTCACTAGTAATAATAGTAATACCCTTGTAAAAAAATGAATTGAGAATATGTTCCCACAATACTTATTTGAAAAAGAATATTCTGACAGAAGCGAGTATTACAAAAGTAGTCATATAACTTCTGATTATTGAGAATCAGTTACCAATGAAAAATTTGATAAAAAATTATTTATGGATTATATTATCAATAAAAATGAGAAAACTGATTTTTGAAATTTTGAAGAAATTATTAAGCAAATTTCTTAATGTTTCTTAGATTTTACACACATTCTAACTAACAATGAGCGATACATATTTCCCTTTGAGACCAGAATTACAGCCTACGATCTACGCATATCAGCTTATCTGAGTAGATGATAAAAAGTGATTGCTCAAAATATGATATACGACCAAAGATGTAAAATCGAGAATCGATGAGCAAACCAAAACTGCTCGTCTCAAGTATGAGATAGTATTGGAGGAAACTGCAATTAGAAATGATGGTAGTACTTTTATGGATCACCAGATTCATCAATATCTCAGATCTCATAAGATAGAACATATAGAATGAGAATGGTTTAGATGTAGTGTCGATGATGTGCGTAGTGCTATCATAGCTATTAAAACAAGAAGCAATAATGAAGAACAGAGAACTCAGACGTTTGGTATGAGACCAGAGCAAGCACAGGCAATAGAAAAAACAATACAATATTTTTCTTCATACAAAGCAGAAAACACTAATAAAGCTCCTCATTTTCTTCGAAATGCAAAGATGAGATTTGGTAAAACATTTGCAACTTATCAACTTGCAAAAAAAATGAATTGGTCAAAAGTGTTGATTTTAACTTTCAAGCCAGCCGTTGAAAGTGCTTGGTATGATGATTTGGTTAGACATACTGATTTTGAATG
>JAYWGF010000104.1:0-5789 GCA_043778395.1 bacterium
AAATCCCATACTTCAATCCTTGGCTTGCATTGTAGTCAAAAATTTACCCTTTTCTTGCAAATCATTTGTGGATTTGGTAGTGTGTCGGTCTTCTGATCAGCTACATCGTTGGATTATGTCTGTAGGATTATTTCGTGCAGATCGTATATCTTCAATTTTTCAAGCTACCATAACTTCAACTTTTAATTTTGACATTTTTTGATTTTCCATGCATATATATATCATATATATAAATTAAGTTTTCATAATTATTGTATTTCGGTGCTCAGGAATCAAATCATTTGTATCAAAATTATTATTGAATCGTTTGTCGGGTATTATAACTTTTTTATCTCTATTTCGTCACAAATATACACTTCGCCAAGCAAAGCTACTATTTGGTATGATATAATGTTTGCACTGTCATAAGATATACATATATAGTTCATATTCAAATCATTTATATATTTTTGGATCTACAAAAGTGGCTTTATTCGGAAATTTGAGGTTTTTTTTGACTCGTAAAATATCATCACTAAATACAAAAAATTCACAATCGCCTCATAAGTCAGAATATATATAATCTATGCTATTTTGATAGTATTGTGTGCTACATACATCATGAATATTTGCTATTTTGCTGATTTGTACAAAATCTGTACGGCGTATATTTATGGCTATACTATTAGTGTTTTGTATTTTGGATATTAGGCTTGATGCGATTTGGGGCATTTGATATCACAAAGCAAATTCAGATTTTATTTCATCGCATATTGGTTTCCAAAATTTTTCTGATTGCCAAAAGCCTTTTAGATAATATTTTTTTGGGTTTATATTAGTATTATATTCTGACTTGTGGGTTTTGGGTACATATATATCTTTGTATTCAAATCAATTTTGCTTGATAATATCATAAATATGTGGATACGTGATCTTATCACCAAAAAAAAACCATCAATAATCAAATATATTGCGACGTATAGATTCCGAATTATGAAACGGAGTATATATATATTTGAGATTTGGAATATTTAGATTATTGAGTGCAAAATTTCTTTTTTGATATCAACCAAATGTAGGTCTACCAAGTCAATTTATATCCAAAAATAACTCAATTCATAGTCTTTGAGCTGTATATTTACCAAATGCATACTGAAACATTTGATTTCATATTCATCATATTATTTGAGATATTATCATATTTTTTATATCAAAGTTTTTTTACGAATCAATAATGCTCAGCTTCATCACGATTGTATATCAAAAGCACAATTATTATTAAATCTTCTTGTTTTTTTGGTTATAAATCAAGTCTTTTTATCAATTATAAAAGCCACTGATTTCATATTTCATTTTATAATATTTCATCTTATATAACTGTAATTTCATAATACCATGAATAATAATTTTTGACTATTTTTTAGAGTTTGTCACATTGTATATTGTGCATCTTCATTAGGAATATATATTAGCGAGGGTTTATCATTTTGTTGTTTGATTGATCATTCAAATAATTCATATCATTTTGTAAATAATATATCAAATATTCATCATGGTATATGAGAGTTAAATTGAGTCATTTCATTCCATGGCTCTTGTATTATATCATCTTCTATGTTACGATTCATTTTTTTGACTAGATTATATAAACTCATATTTCATATAATATATATTTGCATATATTAGTCAATACGTATCTTATCATATTATTTTTTTTATTTTTTCTTGATAATATATATATTCATAATTTTTTCATAACATCTTCAATACCAACAAAAAATGAAGCCTCACTCACCAGCCACCATCACTCATATCAAATAACCCTAATATCTCATCTAGATTTTTATCTTTTCGATCATAGTTTTGTATTTTTATACCCAAATCTTTGGCCAATAATTCACTTATATCATCATCCTCTCAAATAAAATTTGCAAAATATATATATTTATGATTTGGATATTTTTGGATAAAGTTTTTTATGAGCGATAAATTTTCCTGATTATATTCTGATTTTTTGAGATTTAGTAGTATATATTTGTTCTTTATGATAGATTTATCAGTCAGATTATTCTTTTTATTTTGGTAAATATTTATGATATCTATAGCAAAATCATGATATAGTTTGGTTTTGTTATTATAGATTAGTCATATATTCTGACTTTCTAGGTCTCTGACTATGATTGATTTTGCTCTCCATAATAATATTTTGTATAATAATTTGCTAGAACTATTTGGCGTGCCTATGCCTCAGCATATACTATAATTTGATCTCATGATATCTAATCAAAACCGTGCTATATACATCCATCATCAGTTAGGAAATTTTGCTACAGGTGATATGCATTCTCATCATCATATGATTTTGTGACAATTTCGGAATCTGTAATATTGGGATATATATTGTCGTTTAGTGGTAATCTGTATTTGACTTATGTCATAATTTATATACGATTGGTTTTTTGATATTCGACTTGACAAAAAGTCTTTGTTTCAGGATTCTATATATATACATGTAGGTTTGTATCTATTTACAAAAAAATTTATAAGTCACAGTAATAATAACTCATCACCAAAGTTTTGGTATCCATAATATCATTTGATGTATAATTCCATATTATCTTTTAATATTTTTACTACCTTTTATTTTTTGATATCTGGGAGATTTTTATTTTTTTGATAATCAAAATCAAATAGTTTTTGTGCATTTGTACTATAACTTACTCTAATCCTATACAAATTGAAGTTATTTGATATATAATTACCTGAATTGTATCAAGGAGTAGTAGTCAGTCACCATATATATCAGCATTTTTTTGATTGATTTACGACTTTTTGATTTTTGGATCACGCTGGATATATTATTGTATTTATATTTTGTCAAAACATATTTTGCAGTAATTTTTTGCTATTGCACAGTTCATATTTGAGATTTTGGTCTGACTGTATTTTTAGGTCTAAGTGTGTCATCGTATGTGAAGAAATGAATACCTTATTTGTGTTTATCAAACTTTGGATGTCAGATTGATTCATAAATGGCATATTTCTAGATGCACCAGTATTTACTTTTCCTGCTATTATACCCAAATTTCGGTATATATTAGGGTATTGCTGAGTTAGTCTAGATATAGTACTATATCAGTCATATCGTCAATCATCTACAGTCAAGATTACTATATTTGAGTTAGGGAAGCAGTTTGATTTTTGATATTTTTGTAAATCTTGCATAGAGCTAGAGATAGCTTGTTTGTTTTTTATCTTATTATTTAGGATATTTATCTGATTATCAATATTTTCTTGATTTATACTATCTCATTTTATAGATTTGCCAGCTTGTGATTGTTCACGAAAATAATGATACATATATATAAATATATTTGCATCGGATGATCTGACGCATCTTCATGTAAAAGCTTTATTTCAAGATTGTGTATTTTGTCATATGATATTTGTAGTATTTTGGTCAGTCAGATTATTTTTGATATCTCAAATAATATGCATTCATATATTGTCTGAATTGGTATTACTATATGTTATATCTCATGTATTCATGGTTGGTCAAACAGCAAAGACTGGATTTTGAAGTTTTAGATTATCGTGATTT
This sequence comes from bacterium, assembly GCA_043778395.1. GTDB lineage: Bacteria > Patescibacteriota > Gracilibacteria > Absconditabacterales > Absconditicoccaceae > JAYWGF01. Next base: position 3,581 of record JAYWGF010000104.1, read on the forward strand.
ACAAAAAATATATATCATAGTGTTAGCATAGATATGCCAAGTATCATTTTTTTCATAAGTGTTTCTAGTTGTGTAAAAATATTTATTTCTGGAAACTTTGATAAGCTAATATCATATCTCAAATAAATTCCTCAAGTGGTATTGAGAGATACGTTTCGCAATTACGAACATGCTCACGATCTACTCATGCGGCAAAGGATTTTTCTTTTATTCTTTTTATTACTCATTTGGTTTCCATATTGGCAAATCATCATCTCATACGAGCATAAGCATACATCAATCAACTAAGTTCGTCTATGCTTATGAGATATTTTTGTAATAGAGTGGTGGGTTCTATTCCACTAAGATATGGTCAGTGTGACTTTATATCTATTTTGATCTGAGTTTTATCATAATTTGTATCCAGTTGGTCTATGATTTTGTCTAGATCTTGCTTTAGATGTTTGTCGGCGATTTTGCCTATATAGTCTCGATCTATATCATGCAATATACCTACTGTATATCGATAATCTTCTTCTTGTCAGATTTTTTTAGCAAAGTATTTCATAATCTGACCTACTTGCTGATTGTGTAAATTTGTGTCTGTAGAATATTTTTCCAAAATTTGTAATGTGTCCATATATATATGTAGTGATAAAGTCAGATTATTATTTATATTGTATTTGGTTGTGATTAAAAATCCACAAATACTATATATATAATTATAAATTACTCTATTTCAATAAATAATAGATTTGATAAAATTTCAATTCAAAAAACACTTGAAATAAAAAAATATATATATATTATTCCATATATGGGAAGATATATTTATTTAATTTATAAATTACAAAATGAGAATAGTTACTCAAAGAAAGTTACAAGACTTCATAAATATGTATATAGATAGTAAATCATCCATAGAGACACGAGTATCTATAATAAGTAATAATAACTTTGACAACTCTAATCAAATAATATCAATGTTCAAAAACTCTGATACAATATGAGATGGTCGCATAATATTCAATATTTGTAATAATAAATACAGAATAGTTGCAAAAATTGAATATAGAATATCCATAGTATATATAAGATATATATGAAAACATGAAGAATATGATAAAATAAACCCAAAATCAATATAAAAAATATTAAACTCTATAAAAGCACTCACACAATTATGACACTGGCTCCAAATCATTATAAGATAATTGCCGTCCACAAAAATTTACTCGCCATAAACTCAAAAAATTATGAAAAAAACTACTAATATTATAGATATATACAATATTCAGATAAAACCAATAATAACAGAAAATGATTATCAAAATTCACTAAAGATTATAGATACTATAATAGATTATGATTTAACAGAAAAAGATGAAAAAAAAATATCCTATCGACTTTGAATACTTGATGCAATAAGCACTTTGATAGAAAAATATGAAAAAAAATATTATCCAATATCTTCACCAGATCCTATAGAGGCTATAAAAATAAAAATGCAGATGCTAAACCTATCCCAAAAAGATCTAGCAAAATATATATGATGAGAAAATAGAGTATCTGAAATATTAAATAAAAAAAGACCACTTACCTATAAAATGGCCAAAACTTTATATAATGATTTTGATATATCTGCAGAAATATTACTAGCTTATTAAGATTTTTTGCATTAATATATATGTTCAAATAAATACCCAAAGCCGTACCCTTCAGGGTACGGGATATATTATGCAAAATATATATACTATACTTCGTGCATCATAGCACCTATAATATAGCTTTACTGCTTTTGTTTTGGTAAATATATATTACACTTTCAAAAATCAATATTCATAAACTAAAGGACGAAGTTTCTCTGTCAAAGCCCTGTATGCAGATTCAAATTCTGCAAATGAAACAGGTATATAGTCTCAGCTTTCGTTGCGTTTTCTCAAAGCATTGCGGATTTGATATCGTCAGACGTCGCTGCGGTTTAGCTTGTACTCATCTCTAGTAGTATGATTATCTATATGCTCAAAATATGCCTTTCGTAATTTGCGTCCAGCATCTAGCACGACTTGTGCTTCGGGTCCAAATTTACTTTGATTTCATTCTCTACTGGCCTCTTTTATCCCCCCTAGCCCCCCTTTGTAAGCGGGGAGGTCATATATATACTGCACCATGAAGTCTGACTCAAATCTATCAGGTGATCATACTTCAGACTCTGTATATGGTATAAAAT
>JAYWGF010000105.1:0-2083 GCA_043778395.1 bacterium
TAAACTAATAAAAGAATACATAGAACAACAATGACAAAATGAAATTAAATTAGATTAAAAAAGCCCCCAGCTTTAGCTGGATTGGGATGTTTACTTTGATATATATATTATAAAGATGCATTATGAAAGATTTAATACTGATAAGATTTTTGAAGAAAAAATAGAACTACAAATTAATTTAAAAAAACTAGAAAAAGAAAATAGAGAATTATGTAAAATAATAAAAGAAAATGCTTTTGTAATATTTGGCAAAAATCAAACCTATCCCCAAAATGAATATTTAGAAATAAGTAATTTAGATACCGATAAGATTAAATCTATTAAAATTTCTAATTCAAAAAACATTCATGCTGTCTTGTCTTTTGTTTTTGATGAAGTAATGCTTCAAAATCTTGATATGTCTTTGACTTTGGATCAAAGAGAATTGTTATCAAAATATATAATAAATCAACAAAGTGGTAAATCGTTAAACTCAAACAAATCTTCAGATATATATAAATTATTTATTTGAGAAGATTTTGAGGTAGATGTCTTTTTGGAAAAAGAAATTAATGTCCGTTATTTTTATATGTTTTAATAAAAAAGATTTTTATAAAAAAGAAAAATCCAAGAAGAATACTTCTGGATCTATATATTTATTCGGTCTTATGTGGCCGAATCTGAATACAGATCCTATATATATATCTTGAATTTTATCCAAAGTATATATATAGAATTTGAAATCTTGTTGGTAACACAATCATAAGGACCGAACAAATTGATGCTGGATACCGGGTGGCAGAGCACAAGCAAATTGTTTTTTGAAGTCACAACTGAATACAGTCATAACATATTTGTTTTTGTTTATGACGTATGTATACCAATATAAAATATCATTACAAATGATAATATAAAAATACCGATAACTAAAAGTTATCTATAGCTAGTAAGTCAGTTTATATAACTAATATCACTAATCATGAAAATAATAAAAATTTTCTCAAAATATATAATAATTGGCTTTTTTAGTGTTTTGGTTTTATTTGCTAGTAATGTTTTTGCTCAATGAAGATTTGAGTGAAACGGAGATATATTTGATCCAGGGTCAGATAATAGCGTAGTAAAAACTACAATATGAAATATGGCTTATGACACTAAGGAATTTTATTGAGCTCGTTCTGCAGGAAAATTTATAGTAGACTTTTTGGTAAGATTTGTAGTTCCTATACTTTTGATAGTAGCTGTATTGGTAGCTATATTTGGGTTTTATAAATTGATGCTTAGCAGTAAAGATTGAGATCAAATAAAGTGATTGGATTATATCATATGGTGAGTAATAGGTATAATAGTAATACAATCAGCTAGTTTTATAGCTTCAAATTATGCCGACTTGATCATCAATTTGAAAGTTTCTAGTCAATTGAATACTTTGCCGGAAGCGATTTATAATAGTATCGTTTTCCCATTTTTGCAAATGACAATATATATAGTTTTATGAATATTATTTGTGACATTATTGATAAATGTTATAAAATTTATCACTTCAGCTGACGAAAAAGTTGTAGCAAATAGCAAAAATATCATAATAAATAACATCATAGGTATTATAGTTATAATGTTGGCAAAGGAAGTGGTGCAATTTGTATATGGTAAGCAAGAAGCCTTAAAAATATCTACCAATAATCTATGAAATATAGGCACATCCTTACTATCACTAGATAACGTAAAAGTAGTATACAATATCATAAATCGAGCTTTGTCTATTATAAGTTTTGTAATTTTGGTTATTATTATATATCAATCGTATCTACTTTTGCTAAATCCTACTGATGATAAGCAAATCTGAGTTATCAAAAAAAACTTTTTGTATATATTTATAGGTTTGGTTTTGATATGATTTTGTTATCTTATAGTAAATATTTTGTTTATAAGCTAGTTTGATTATATATATCAAATATATTCTGACTTATATATATTTTCTACAATAAAAAAATAACCTACTATGGATATTTTTTATTTCCACGTAGTGGGTTTAAAACCCCCAGCTTTAGCTGGACACGGTGCAACGAAGTTGCAAAGTAATGGGATATATATAATAATGGTA
>JAYWGF010000106.1:0-2075 GCA_043778395.1 bacterium
GCAATTATATTACTCATCACTTCTATAAGCTCAGCATAATTTATATTGCGACTACCACAAAAAAATTTATTACAAATAGGACTCGTAACCGTATATCCATTCATATAATCTTTATCAGCTACATAGCTTAGGCAATAATACAAGTCTTGATTATTTACTATAAGTTTTTTTTGAGAAATATCATCAAAATAATTACCAGGTTGCTTTTGTAGATTTTGAAATCGCTCTCGCGTATATTTGGTAATAGTACCATATCATGGCAAAGTACAATCTTGACAATCTACATAATTCAATAATCTGACTACATCATATCTTGGTACTTGTTGCAATTTTGCAAATTTATTTACATCAAAATCATACTGATTTATTTGAGATAAAAAACCCGAAAAGTCAGCATATATATATGATATAAATATCTGTGCAATAAATAAAATAAAACCGTATATATATTTATATATGTAATTCATTTTTTAGTTAAATTATTTAGATTATATTATTATTTTCTTTTACCAAACAATCTTAATAAATTCAAAAATATATTGATAAAGTCTAAATATAATTGTAAAGCTCATACTATAGCTTCTTTGCTCTCGTTATCTGTTCATATATCTCATTTTGTATTCATATTTTTGAGCTTTTGTATATCATAAGCCGTCAATCATACAAATATAACTACAGACAAAATAGTAATAATATAGTCAAATAGTTGATTTTTAAGAAAAATATTGATAAGACTGCCTATTATCACTCATATCAATCCCATAAAAAACAAACTTCATAATTTGGTAAGATCAGAGTTTGTGGTATACCCATATATTCACATTATCAAAAATATACCTGCACTAGCTCCAAATACAGCAACTATAGAACTCAATTGAAAAATAATAAATATATATGAAAATAATAATCCATTTAGTCCACTATACAGTACAAATAAAATGCCAGCACCAGTAAGCGAAAGGTTAGTAATATTTGAGCTAAGATATCGTACTAATCATAATTGAGCAATTCATATTATCCAAAAATATATATTATTGCCATATACCAAATTTAGTATTTGTGGAGTTTGTGATACGTATCGAGCTATTCATCCACTAATTACCAACGCCAATCACATCCATTGAAATACTCTCGCAAAGTAACTTTTAGTATCTGCATCTATATCTATATCGGTTCCGTATTCATTCATGACTTGTGTATTTTATCAAATAAATAAAATTATATATATCATATATATTCTGACTTCATTTTCAAATAAATAAAAATAGCCATAATATATATGTGACAGCTCTATTACTTCGTCTATCATCACATCATGGGAAGGTATCACCAAGTACATATGACATAAGCGATGATCTATAGATATATATAACTGATGAATAGAATGCAAGATATATAGGAAGAAGTAATATACATTATAGGAATATTCTGACTTATATATATTATAGGAATATTTTCCAAAAAATCAAATCAAAAAACCTAGAGCAATTTCTAGGTAATTTGTATATATATTATAAAGGCTAGTATTTTGGCTTTTGAGATTTTTTAATTATTTTTCTTAGCTCATAATCCATAGAATCAAGCTTAGTTTTATATACCTTATTTACTGAATCTATTTTTCATAATAACTCGTTCTTTTTTGCATTAGTTTTGTCAGTAATTTCTTGAGCTATTTTTTTCATTTTAACTTCTGGAGAATTTGCATTTTTTCATACACTTACAATATCCATAATAACTTCTTGCAATTTATCTTGATCAAAATCATTTTCTAAAACATTAGTCAAAATTCAATTTTCATTAAATTTCAATCTTATGTATTCTTTTTTTTGTGCCAATCACATTCCAGGATTCATAGATTCTTTTTTATATATTATGATATTGTTATTATAATCATAGTAAAAATTATTAGGATAGTCAAGATTTCAGGTATGATTTTTTATTTCACTAAGTCATTGTTGAAAATCTGTTTTTAGATTTGAGTCAAAACTTGTTCTATTGCACAATTAAGGTAACACTTTGACTGTAGAAATTCTTGCAGTTTTTGTATGGGCGTCAGCCCATTCATTCATAATCAA
>JAYWGF010000107.1:0-2075 GCA_043778395.1 bacterium
TTATAACTTGATCGCCTCAATTTAGGTGTCATCTTTGTAGTATTGGTAATCACATATCTTCACACATTTTTTGGTAAGACATAAATGTTGTAGACCTCAAAGCTTTTAGTGTTTTTCTTGCAAAAAATCGTCTAGTTCAAGGGTATTCCATACACATAGACCATATCCAAAATACTCATAGATATGTTTTTCATCATCAAGCTCCGCCCCCAAATCATACTCACCTTATATTATTATCTTTGCTAATCAATTTTTGATAACCCTCCATTTGCTTCTTTGTCATTTCAAATTCAGCCCTCATCACGGTTATTTGTAAATCATAAAATTCTTATATCTACTCACTCAAACTTATTTGTATTATCATTTTCATTCTTAGTAATTGCACTAGGTAATCATACTTCAAGTCTTAGTACTTCATTATAAGCTTTTCTTGCCTGATAATGCATTTTTCATTTAGCTTTTATAACTACACCGTCTTTTTGATGAGTTGTGTTTTCAAGTATATCATCGGTTATTCATTTTATATTTATTTTTCTTGTCTGTTCTACTTGACTAACCCGTTTATCTATTTCAGCAACTTTTGACTCTGATATTGTTTTTATTGCAGTTTTGTATATATTGTCAGTTAGCTTTTGTTTTTCATCTCTCCATCATAATACAGAACCACTTCAAGCTTTTTTTATATCTATACCTTTATTACGAAAAAAGTCTGTAACATTAAAATGCTCAGAACATATATATTCTAATTTCAAAGCTGGTCGGTCATATTTTCTTTGTACCATATATATATAATTATTTAGATAAATAGCTAAATATATCTTTAGCTAGAATATATATAATCTTATCTTTGGATTGTATAGTTATTATTATTTTATCATCAATAAGTTTTTGAATTTGTCTTTGGTCACATCACAGATAGTCAGATATTTGTTTTTTAGATTTATATGATTGTATCATAATGCGGGGTTATATGACATAAATATGTAATAAAATACGGGGTTTTGTGTTTTTAGTTTTTTGCATATCATAGTCAAGCTATATATATTTTATAATATTTAGACTTTATATACAAATAGTTTTTCATTAGGCTGGTTGTCGTGAGATTGAAATCATCATCATAAACTAGAATTTTGACTAAATTCATATATACATTTGAAGTCATCTGGTGCGTTGTATTCACTTATAAATACCTTATTAGTCTTACTTAATTGTCTTATATGTTCTCGGAACTTATTATGGTCAAATCATCATTCGGCGTAAGTAGCAGTTCATTTATATGGAGGGTCGCAATATACTATAGTATTTGATGGTATATATATATCTTCATAAGATTGACTTGTAAAGTCAATATTTTCTAACCTTTCTAACCTTTCTAAGCTTTCTAACCTTTCTAAGCTTTCTAAGCTTTGTAAACGATGCATATTTATTCTATTTCACAATATATTAAGTATTTTTTTCAATCATAATCTTCTTTTATGCCAATTATCTAATGTAAATAATCAATCTATATATTTTTGCGGTATGTTATCTTTTACAAAATTATCTACCTTTTTATTTACCACTAATTCATATAATGATTGTTTCTTATATTCTATATCTTTTCAAAATAAATATCATTTTTGGTTATTTCAAAAGCTCCATATACACATTACATATCATACATACCAATTATCATATTTATTTGAATTATTTATTACATCTATAAATAATTGTCTACTTACCCGCTCCAAACATTTAGCCTTATCAAGTCATTTATTTATAACCTGATCTAATAAAGCTATCACATATTTATTTTTATCATTTGCTATAACTTTATATCAGTTTTTTATAAATTCTTCTCATATAGCAAATCATCCGCAGAATAAGTCTATAAGTATTTTATCATTGTCTTTTGTATATAATTTTATAATATTACATATCTTACTCGCTGATTTGTTTTTGCTTCACATATATGGAATTGGCATTACTGATTATATTATATAGTAAATTCTTCACCACAATTTGGACAACATACATTCTGTAATTTATTGCTTACTTGTCTATCTTCTTTTGATTCTATATCATCAAAGTTTATT
>JAYWGF010000108.1:0-5752 GCA_043778395.1 bacterium
AAGACATACTTGATTATGAATGAATGGGCTGACGCCCATACAAAAACTGCAAGAATTTCTACAGTCAAAGTGTTACCTTAATTGTGCAATAGAACAAAATTTGACAAAAAATTACTTTGTGGTTATGATATATGTATTATGACTTTTTATTTTTATAAAAAATATATATTATGGCGCCTACCAATAATACTAATCCAAAATCCACAGCCGAAACTAAATCTAAAACTTTAGATATACCAACCGAAGCTCAATTAAAGCAATATATAATAGATGAAAATTTTGAAAATTTAAAAAAAACTACTTCAGAAGTAGGTAAGTCAGACTATACACCTAATCTCAAAAAATCTATAACTAATATAGATACGAAGAATAATCTGACCCCAAAGCCTCCCGTAGAAGCCAAAAATATTCCTAGTAAACAGACCAAAAGCCAAAATACAGATAATGCGCAAATTCCGCTACAAAATCCATATGATAAAACAGCAACGGTGGCTACTCCAGTTGATGCAACCATAGTAGAAGCAGACAAAACATTTATAGAAAAAGCATGAGAATGGATTAGTAATAATAAATTACTAAGTGGTATATGAGCCGCTGTAGCTTGATGGGGTATATTGAAACGATTAAAAAAAGATAAAAAAAAAAAATGAGAAAGTGATGAACCTATGAGTTGGTGGAAAAAAGCATTGATATGAGGTGCGGGTATTTTTGGAGTAAAATTAGCTTGGGATAACAAAGATGATATATTAGATTATTTTGATACTAGAGATATTATTATCAAAAAAGTTATAGATAAAGCACCAGTGTCTACTCAAGATTTTTTGAAAAAAGTTTGCGAAACTCACAAGAAAGAATTATCAGAATGTAATCTTAGCGACATACCTACCAAAATAATGGAATTTGCTGTTGAAGACGCCAAAAATATACCATGACAAAAAATGGAAGAAGTAAAAAATAGTAGTTTAGAATATATAAAATCTATATTACCAGTTTGGGCTACTGATTTTTTAGGCAAAAGCGAAGAAGAGGCTAAGAAAATGACAGAAGAAGAAAAAGAAAAACATCATAATGAAACTAATACACAAACAGAAAAGGTAAATACTATAATGTTGTGAGATAAAACAGAAAAACCAGATATAAAAACCATAGACTCTACTTGGAAATCAATAGCCAAAGATTGGAACGATAACAAAAATTCTGACCGAGAAATCAACAAAAATAGGATCAATGATATATATAATAATGCGACTACGTTTGTACAAGCTTTTGCTAATATGAAAAATGAAAAATGAAATTTATTATATCCAAATTTGACTAATGGCATAGTGAATCAATTTGTAGATATGATGGATTTTATGAAAGACAAAAAAGAATATCTAAGCGTAGCAAACGGTTTTAAAATAATTATGAATATAAATAATAAAAACATATCTCCAATGATAACCAGAGAGTGATTTTTGATTCAAATGGATAATAAAGATCAAATAGAAAAAGCGTTGGATACATGTAAATCTATTGAAGATATAGATAAATATATGGTCTGACTTTATAAATCTAAGGATATATCTGATAGATATAACAAAGAAGCAAAAAAATGGATAGAGACAATATGAGTTGAAATCAAAAATATGGATGATGGTAAAAATTGATTAATAAATCAAAATAGTATCACAAAACTAAAAGATCTGGGTGCTGATATGTATGGTCATGGAACGTTAACCGTGAGTGACTTTTGGGCTGATGATTATGGATCTACATTTGCCGGTATTAGCTGAGCATTGATAGCTTGAGGCACTGCGGCAACAGCAACATGAGTATGAAGTATATGATGAGTACCTGCTATGTTAATATGATGAGCAGTAGGAGCGTTATCTACTTGGGCTATAAATACCTCACTATGACAAGATTATAATATGAGAGAGTGAGCTTGAGATTTTATGATGAATATGATACCATGATGAGCATTTGCCAAATTGTGAAAATCAGCAGCAAAATTGGCTGTATGAAGTAGTAGATTAGCTATGGCTTTGGAAATATGATCTACTGGACTAGCTGCTTGAGGCCTAGGCATATGAGTATGATATATCAAAACTGGCGAAATTAAATTTGGTAGTAATGTTTGAATATCTATGGCACTAGCGGCATTGCCATTTGGTTTTGGTAAATTATGATCAAAAATAAAATCAGTGAAATTACCAACAAGTATAGCTAACTTTGGCAATGACGTATTATCAAAATATACTAATAGTAGTAATAGCATAATACTGTTAATGCGCAAAGCTAGTCTCAGAATCGCCCTCCGAGGTAAAAACTGACTATCTAGTGATACCAAAGATATGATCGCGAATGATGTAAATAAACTATCAAAAGATATGCAAAATGATATAGGTCAGTACATATATAGTCTAGAACAAAAATTAATGCAAAAAGAAGCCGATGAGATAAAAGAGTTCTTAAAGCAAGCTGGAATCAAAAAAATAGAATATACAAAAAATGGAGTACAAGCTTTAAAAAAATGATCAAAAATCAATAGACAATTATCTATACCAAATATATCCAATATAAATAAAATCTTACTAGATAAAAAAATATGGTCTAATAAAGATATAGATTCTATAAATAATTTTATAAAATCTACAGATGATTATATAGTAACTATAAAATGAGAAAAATATAGACCCCAAATAGACAAAAAAACTCGTGAAATAATTTTTGAAGATATATCAAAATGATGATGATCATATATAGACAGCAAATGAGAATTATACAAAAAACTTATAGCAAATAGCAATACATATATAACATGAAAAATATCTAATGCTTTTATAAAACGAATAGAACAAGAAAAAAATAATAACTGATGAAAACAATTAATAAGCGAATTTTTTGCAAGAAATAACTACAAACTAACACCTAAAGTCTCCTTATGGTTAGCAAAAAACAAGCAAGCTACTATAAATTCATTATTAGAATATTTTAACTTAGATTTTCAAAATTGTAGAAATAAGTCAGATTATGGAACTAAATGAGGGAAAATTTTATGGGCTACCACAAAAGCTAGCATATTTTCTGCGCCAGTATCATTGGTGACATCATGTCTGATAAACGATTGAGACTGAGATCGGAAATATAACTTAACTGAATGATGAATTGCTACACTCTTTTGATGACGAAAATTAAGATTATTGGTAAATATTATAGATGCTATAGATCCAGTAGATTATATCAGAGAGAAAACTTGAATATAAATATCATTAACAAAAAATCTCAGCCAAAAATTTTACCTCGCTTAGGTTTTTTCAGTCAGATTATATTCATAATATACAAATTATCTAATATATATTTATTTACCAAAGATGCTCTTCAGGTAATCCATATCATTATGTGGAAACTTGCCAAAATTTGTATAAAGATAATTTTCGTGTCCTTTGCCTACTATCAACACTATATCAGAAGGCTCAGCTATATTTGTAGACATTTGTATAGCAAGTGGACGACTATTTATGATATGATATTTATCGCCAAGATTTCTAGTAATTCATTTAGTAATTTGCTTGATGATATTATCAGTATTTTCTGACATACTATCATCTTCTGTCACTATCACTATATCGGCTAATTGATCAGCCAGATTTCACATTTGTGGTCTTTTGTACTCTCATCATCGTCAAGCAGATCCAAATACTACTATCAACCTACCATATCATTTTACATTATTAGCAAATGTGAGCAGTGACTCAAAAGCTTTTGGTGTATGAGCAAAGTCTACTATATATGTGATATCTTGATTTATATATATATTCATTCTACCATTTACTGACTCAAAACTTGATATAGATTTTATGATATTATTTATTTCTATACCTAGCAATAAACCTATACTCGTAGCAGCTAATGCATTATATATATTAAATTCTCAAAGTAAATTTGTGACAATAGGGTAATTTACTCATAAATATTTGATATCATATTCTGTTTTATTTATTTGAATTTTTATATTTTCTGCTCTTATTGCAGCGCTATTTTTTATTCAATAATCCATACTTTTGTCAAATAATAATTCTTCAGACCACTTACGACCAAAATCATCATCTTTTGGGAAAACCGCCATTTTTGGATGATTTGGACCTGATAATATACCAGTAAATAATTTTTTTTTGGTGTTTGCATATTCTTGTATGTTGCGATGATAATCCATATGCTCTGCAGTAATATTGGTCAATGCTCATATATTGAAGTCCACTCACCAAAATCTATATTGCTCAAGTCCATGACTTGATGCTTCTATCACTACATATTGGCAATTTTCTGCTTTTGCTTGTGATAAAAATTTATATAAATCTAGTATATCAAGTGAAGTTTTTTTGGTTTCATTTGATATTTGTGTATTTCAAATTTTTAGACCTGCAGTACTAATCATAGCACACTTACCCAAATTATCTGATATGACTTTGTGTAATATATTACAAGTGGTAGTCTTACCGTCCGTACCAGTTATACCGACTATTATCATACCTTTGCTTACGTCTCCATATAGTATATTTTTGGCTACAAATCACTTGAGTATATATCGTCAAGAAATAATTGGCGTATGACTAAGCAAAGGGAACCATATCTTATCCCAAAGTAAGATTTTTTTGATAAATGATAGCATGTATGATATTAATTATAGTTTATTAAAAATTATTTTGATCTAGTATCATGCCGTCAGTTTATGGTTTGATGAAATCGACCAAGCGTTATTTTACCATGATTCGCAAATTCTATTTTTGATCATAATTTTACTATGACTTGCGGGGATTCATGTACTATATCATAGTAATCTGCAATATAGTATTTTAGTTCTCAAGTATCTAGTACATCTAGTATATATATATCCTTCAGTCACAGCTCTACTATAGCTTTTTCTAGTTCTTTGTATGCTGATATTGATCTCATACACGTAGGGCTTTTTTTAAATAATATATATTCTGACTTTTGTGTCATTTCATCAAATTCTTCTTGAGTTTTTAGATTATTCATATATTGGTATATAATATAAAAAAATAAATATAAGTTATTATAAGTTTCATGATATATATTTATCAAGAAATTTATTAATATCAGCTATATAGTCAGACTATATATGATATATCATCATATAAGTATCGCTAATGATATACATCGTAAAGCTACTGCAATTACAAATAATATACTACTCCAAATATATATTATGATGAATTTTACAACCCACTTAAAGCAATATTATTAGTGTAATATAATTATGATTTTGTGATATCATGATAAATTATATATAATTGACTATTTTTCATCTGATAAACTGATATCTTTTTTGCTATCATGGTCTCTATGTCGCTCGTAGCACATTATATTTCGTATAATTGCAGATGGGTGGTCTTCGTCATATTCTCACTTCATCCATTTGATAAAATGCCTATATGCTGATTGACGAAATGCGTCATATTCTGATTCTCAGCTAGCTTTTTGTCGATTGTTTGCTCAATATTTTTCTGCTCATCTAGTAAATTGTCAAGCTAAACGCTCAAGCTGATCTATAGGTATCAAGTCAAATCTAAGTTTGGATTCTCACATATCTCTTTGGAAGCCACTATCAAAAACTCTTTTTTTACCACTATCTTTGGTTATATAGGACATTTGTTTTTATCAAAAAAATAAAATTTTGTAATTTGTAATTTGTAATGCCATGATTTATGGCAATATAGTCACGCATCATTTGTATATATATCAGCTA
>JAYWGF010000109.1:0-5751 GCA_043778395.1 bacterium
GGGGACTGAGAGCAGTCAGAGTACCCCCTTACAAAGGGGGTCGGCGAAGCCGGGGGGATTTCTTTAGAGAATGAAGCCGTGAGGATACTTACCTGAAGCGAAGCCAGAGAGATACCTAGCCAAAATCCCGAAGCCATACTAGATTATATATATGCTATACTTCACAGTCCATCATATCGTACCAAATACGCCGAATTTCTCAAAATTGACTTTCCTCGTATACCACCATGTACCGACCAATATATATACAATAAATTATCTACATTTGGTCGTGAACTTAGATTATTTCATCTGATGGAGCATGAGTTATCTACCAAACTGATTACTAAATTTCCTATTGCCGGTAGTGACCAAGTCACTAAGCCAATTTTTCAAAATAACAATATATATATCAATAGTACCCAGTACTTTGAGTGAATATCTGAGGAAATTTGGAATATGTATATATGATGATATCAACCAGCGCAAAAATGGCTCAAAGACCGCAAAAATAAAACTTTATGATATGAAGATATAAGACATTACCAGATGATAATAGTAGCCCTTAGCAATACCATTACAATTATGTCAGATATAGATCTGATTTTGAATATATAAATACATATATAGTCAGACTATATTTTGATATAGCTAATATATATACTTTACCAATACATCATACCGATAATCCAAATCACTTCCTTTTAACTACTCAAATATAAATTATCATGGCTTATTCTCACTCCCAAATACAACTTTACAAAAAATGCCCCATGCAGTATCGTTTCAATAAAATTGATAAATTATGAACTTATGAAACCAATATACATTTTTTGCTAGGTGGTGTCACTCACGAGATACTAGAATATATATACAATTTTCGCCGTAATCTCAAAACTCCCCAAAAAGAAGATATTTTGATTTTTGCGGATAAGTGTTGGCAAGATGCTAGTGAGCAGTTTGTTCAAGAAAAACTAAAATCGTGAGATGAAACAAATTATGAACAAATATTGATAGATGCAAAATCTAGAATAGACATATATATACAACGATATTGGGATACATATTATCCTTTTGATCAAAGTATTACCGATAGTGTAGAAAAAAATATATCTTGTGATATAGCCAAAGACATCAAATTTACAGGTATCATAGATAGGATGGATATTAGTGGTATGGTCTGACTTGATGGCACTCCGCAAAATACTATGACTATCGTAGATTACAAAACTAATAAATCTCTACCTACAAATGATAATGATAGTATATATGACCAGCTAAATATATATGCACTATCTATACAGCAAAAATATGCAGGTAAATTTAGTAAAATAATATGAAAGGTAATATATTTGCACTTACAGACAGAATATACTCGAGAAATTACTCCTCAAATCGTAGAGGACACTAAGTCAAAATATCTCACTAATATAAATAATATAGAGCATGACCGTTTTTCTTACCAAATGTGAGACAAAGATGCTTTTGCTTGCAATGTATCATATCACTGTGATTCTTGTCCATTTCAGAGAATTTGCCCTGCCCGAAAACATAAATATGACTGAGATATAGAAATAAATGATGATAAAATATGAGAAACTACCATCAAATCTATGATAGATAAAGTATGAGAATTATCAACCAACAAAAAAGATGCCGAAGAATTGAGACAATCATATACAGATAGCCTAAAGGTATTTGTCAAAAATAGCGATTATCAAAAATATATATATGGCAATATATACAAATTATCAATTAGACCAACTGTCAGTTACAAAGTATTGGATCAAGAAAAACTATTTGCAAAATTGGCTGAGGATAATTTACTAGATATAGTTACTAAGATAGAGATAGATAAAAAATCTCTAGAAGCAGCTATCAAATTATGAAATATAGATTTATTACAATATCAAAATTTACTGCAAAAAGAGAATGGTCTCAGTATCTGACGACCAAAAAAAATTGATAACTATGATGAGGAATAACTTTATTTATTGATACTATATATGATAAGATATGTAATCACAAAACCCGATGGTTCACCATTATTATCTTCAAATGGAGATATATTAGTGATGCTGACCCAAGTGTCTGCTCGCCAAACCGCCAAAAACCTTACATTCAAGACCAAAACTCGTCATCACACATGGTCTTTAACTGATGATGAGCGATATGCTTTTCAAAAAGAAATAAAAAAATCTTGATTTGTACATTTTAAAATATAATATATATCATGCAATCGCAAAAAAAAATACTCGATCGTGGGGTTATGAAACTTTCAAAAATATGCGTCACTTGTAATAAGCCATTTACACGACGCAAAAAGCGAGCCAAAAACCGAGAAAGTGTCAAATATTGTAGCGATAAATGCAAAAAAAAGTAAATATTTATATCACAAAATATATAACATGCAAAAAAATGAATTACTTAGTTATGGTTTGTTTGTTCGTTCACAAATACATACTCGACACTTCCAAACTCATAGCTTCTCAGAACACAAAGCACTTGATGAGTTTTATACTGAATTTTTAGATTTATTTGATGGGTTGGTAGAAACTTACCAGTGAATATTTTCTAGAGTCAAAACATCATCCACAGAATATAAACTAGAGGATTACCAAAACCTAGAACATACAAAAAGTTTTTTGTCAGATTATATTACTAATATCAAAAGTCTCAAACAAGATATATGAGATGAATATAGCGATTTGCAAAATATACTTGATGAATTGATAGCGCTAGGCAACAAAACATTATATTTGCTTACATTATCTTAGTATGAATACTGTTCAACTTATCATATATGATCAACTAAATATAAATTATCTAAGTAGTAATACTGATAATTATATTTTTTTGTATAGTCAAAAAAATGCTATATGACCTTATGGTACTATAAATCTAAATCCTCATAGCAAAGTTCTAGAATATGCTATGACCAAGGCTTTTGTAGATGATATCAAAAAGAATTTTCCTCAAAAAAACTCAGAATGGATAATGTGCGATAATTATTATGATTGACTAGTAATATATTGTGAAAGTCAGAATATATCTATAATATATATTATGAAACCTAGTGAAAACTACATATATGAGCATTTTGTATCCATAGCCAAAAAGTTAAAAGAAAAAAATATCTGTATAGAATTTTTGCCAAATACTCAATTTATACTAGATCATGAGGATTTTTTGGCTATATATCCAGATAAATTACCGGTTATGGAAAATTTTTATCGTATGATGAGGAAGAGGTTTGATGTACTTATGGTTTGAGATAAGCCATTTTGATGAAAGCGAAATTATGATAGCGAAAATCGTAGTTTTGATAAAAGTCATATATGACATATAAATCATCCCAAATTTAATCATAAATATTTGTCGCAAGCACAAGAGTTTTTGGGAGTTGATATTTGTGATATTGATTATCCTATAGATCGTAAGCAGGCTTTATGATTATTGGATAGTTTTGTAGATAATCACTTGGATAATTTTGGTAGACTTGAAGACGCTATGTATAGTGACGATGGGCTAGTGTATCATTCTTTGGTATCTACTAGTCTAAATTTTTGATTGCTAAGTCCTATAGAAGTTATAAATAAAATATCTGAAGCTGATACTGATATAAATAATAAAGAATGATTTATAAGGCAAATATTAGGTTGGAGAGAATATATGTATCATTTTTTTCATTTTTATAAAGAGGATATTTATCAACAAAATTTCAATAACTACAACACTAGTCTTCCTTATTGGTTCTGGGAGGGGGGAAGTGATAATTTGCAAATGAATTGTATAAATAAAGTATTGCATCAAGTAAAAACTAGCTGATATAGTCATCACATTACTAGACTTATGATAATTGGTAATTTTTGTTTGTTGGCGGGTATAGATCCTCATGATGTAAACAAGCGATTTTGGGAAATGTATGTAGACGCATTTGAGTGGGTAGTAAGTCCAAATGTATTAGCGATGTCTCAATTTAGTGATGGAGGTAGATTAGCCACTAAGCCATATATATCTAGTGCAAATTATATAAATAATATGTCCAATTATTGCAAAACTTGTATATATGACCCAAAAGAAAAATACTGACCAAATGCTTGTCCGTTCAATTATCTATACCGAAATTTTGTAGATAAAAATCGTAATCTATTTTGACGTCAGCCATATATTGTTAGTAATCTTCAAAAAGTAGACATTGATAAGATAAAAACTATGAGCGATACTTTTATAAAAAAGCTTACCGATTCATAACAGATACTTTTGTTTATCAAAAATAAATAAACATGAAGGAAAAGATAAATATAGTTTGGTACAAAAAAGATCTTCGCGTCAGCGATCATAAACCTTTGTATGAAGCTTGCAAAGATAATTTACCAGTGATAGCTTTGTATGTGCGAGAGCCAACTATTATGCAGGCTTCAGATTATAGTCATTTTCATCAATATTGGATACAAGAATCCCTAAAAGACCTGAAGCTGTCTTTGACCAATATATATATACCATTGCTTATGCGATATGGAGAAGTTTCACAAATACTACATATCATCAGTGATATATACGATATATGATGTATATATTCTCATGAAGAGACGGGAAATAATCTGACTTATATGCGTGATATATATATTGCCAAATATTGCAAAAATAATAATATAGTTTTTTTAGAATATCCAAATAATGCCGTAGTAAGAAAACTTGCTAATCGTGATGAGCGAGACACTATTTGGAAAGAGAGAATTTTTGATAATATATTGCCTATACCCAATGTTCGCAATATATTTATTTTGCAAGAATCTTTGTTACAGTTATCAAAAAAATCTTTTTTGTGATTTGTACCTGTAAAAAAACCTGTTGCACGAACATATTCACGAGATTTACCTTGAGAAAAAGCGTGATTTAGTAGATTGATGTATTTTTTGTCACATGCAGGTGCTTATCGCTATGCTTTGAGTAGACCAGAGCTGTCCACAAAAGATTCTTCTAGATTGTCAGCATATATCACTTATGGTAATATAAGTATTAGGCAAGTTTATCAATTTAGTAATCAAAAAGTTTTGGAATTATCAGATCAAGCCAAAAATTCTAATTTTGTAGAAGAAAAAAAATCTATCAATCGTCAAGTTATGTCTTTGGTAGCATTTCGTAGTCGTATACACCGACATTGTCATTTTATACAAAAACTAGAATCCCAGCCAAGTATAGAATTTACTAACCAAAATAATGCTTTTGATAATATTAGAACTGAAATTGATGATAATTTGATAAATTTGCGATATCGTGGTCAGACGGGAATACCTATGATAGATGCAGGTATGAGATGTTTGCAAGTAAGTGGCTGGATCAATTTTCGTATGAGAGCAACTTTGGTAAGTTTTGTATGCAATACATGTATGCAGCCATGGCAATCTATCTGACCTATGCTGGCTAGGCTATTTGTAGATTATGAGCCTGGTATACATTATAGTCAGTTGCAAATGCAATCAGCTACTACAGGCATAAATACTATCAGAATATATAATCCACTAAAGCAATTACAAGAAAAAGATAGTGAATTATTTTTTGTACGCAAATGGATACCAGAGATTTCTTGATTAACAAATGATGAAATATATACACTTGGTACATTAGCTTGAAATGAGCTCATTTTATCCAAATGAATCTCGTATCCTACATATATAGTAGACATTATATCCTCAAATAAATTAGCAAGAATAGCTCTATGGTGAGTCAAAAAAACTGATCAAAGCAAGACTGAAGCTCGCAAAGTAT
>JAYWGF010000110.1:0-2064 GCA_043778395.1 bacterium
TTTTATTAAAAATCATTAATTATGAAAAAATTTATACCACTACTACTAATAGTAATTGCATGATGTTCACAGT
The DNA here is from genome assembly GCA_043778395.1 of bacterium. Classification (GTDB taxonomy): domain Bacteria; phylum Patescibacteriota; class Gracilibacteria; order Absconditabacterales; family Absconditicoccaceae; genus JAYWGF01. The sequence goes on from JAYWGF010000110.1 coordinate 74, forward strand.
ATCCAGAAGCTCAGATGAAAGATCGCTCTGAGAAGTTTGATAAAAACGTAATAAAAATTCAGAAACTTCAAAAAGAAATAGATACAATAAAATCTGAAAATGATAGACTTCAAGATCAAAATCAAAAACAAAGAGCATATGAGGATTCTATTAATACAAAGAATGAGCAGTATTTTTGTTGACCAGAACTCACTTCTATAGAATCAGATACTGCAGAGTTTATATCTCCTTGTAATATGCTTATTGTGAACAACAAGCAATTGAAAAGCTGTTATATTGTAGAATGAATGTATTGTTATAAAAAATAGACTTGAAAATTAAATAATAAATAGCTATAATATATTATTCTCTTTTAGAGATTGGAACTAAGCAGAGCCTATCTGTCTATTATTATTCTTATCTTATGAAACTACTCATTGCACTTACTCTACTTACATGAGTATCATATGCTCAAGTAACAAAACTTCCAGAGGCTAAAGTACATATCGTACAAGAAGCCGCAAAAGAATTTAGACAAGAACAAGATCGACAATGACAATGCTACTTCGATTGAAAGAATGTTACGCTGACAAGTATTATGTTGGCAAAGGTAGCAAACGAAAGCAGCTATGGAACTAATGGTATGTGAGCAAGATACAATAATCGATGAAACATCAAATGAGATCTTATTTGAAAAAAAACATGAACGACTTGTTGAGACAGTACATGCAGATATCCAATCTTTGAAACTCCAAAAGATTGATTAAAAAATCTAGCAATGCGACTCAAGAATTCATGATGCAAAGCAACTTTCAACTCATCATTTGCATACGTCAAATGACCAAGAGCTCCACGCACGGAGTCTAACATATCTCAGATCAATAGATACCACAGTAGAATGAAAGAGGTTGTAGATGCATACGAAAATAAAAAAGATTTGTACTTGGTAAAAACTCAAGAGACAATCGATGAGAGTAATGCACTTCATGGCATAACTAAAAAGGATACTAAGCAAAAAGTTTGTATCAAAGTACATACCGTTGGCAAGTACACAACTTTACAAGTCGACGATAAAAACTGAAAATACAAAACAATACAAGAAGTAAAATGATGAGATAAAATCTTTACTTGTAAATTTATATAATGAAAACTAAAATTCTACGAACACAGAAAGAAATAGAATACGATTTAAAAGTAGATTCACCCGCTCAATCCTCCTACTATAGAATAAAAAATTTTTGAAAGATTATGGAAAACAGAGTTATTGGTGTGAATACAGTTTGATTGAGATTATATAATAGCAGTTTTAATATGAATAAATAAATTATGTCAAATATAAACTTATATGATGATGTATTAGATGTTATTTGATTAAGCAATGACTTCTACCGAGAAAGAATTAATCATGCAAAAAGAATAGCTAATGAAGAATTAGATATCTTATCAAAAGATGATTTAATCATATTGGTCAAAGCCTATAAGAATAGATCGATAAGATTAGAGGAAAACATTGATCGTATTAATTCTAATAATTATTAAAATTTTATTATTTTATAACCACGGAATTAATTAAAATTAGATAAAATCTTTACTTGTAAATTTATATAATGAACGATACACCACCAAATGAATTAACGACAGTTTATATTGCTTTATTAATTATAGTGTGAATTTTATTATCAATGCAACATCAGAGATCAAATGATATGCAACATGTTAGGGACTGTAATCAAAAAAATATTCAAACAATCCAACAATAATGAAATACTCAAAAGAAATTATTCAAATTGAAAAAAGTTTTAAAAAAAAATTATGATTAAGTTCATATTTCAGTAGTAGCAACGCAAAAAAAATAATTGATGAAGAATTAGATTATGATGCTCTCTGAAAATATTCTAAGATATTTTTAGAAGAAGAGGAAAATGAATCTCAATATAACTGATGAGATCTAACTAGGTTCTACTGATCAGATACATGAATGAATGATATTTAATTACTTTTAAAAATGAAAT
>JAYWGF010000111.1:0-5680 GCA_043778395.1 bacterium
GTTTTTTTGTATAATTTATTTTCCGTACCCCGAAGGGTATGGCTTTGAGTAATACTTTGCAAACAGTGAATATATATATCAAAAACAAAAAGTATAAAGTCATACCATTTATGGTATAGTGCATAAAATGCAATATATATTATTTACATAATATAACTGTGCATTTTTTTTATATACAAAGTGCAGTTTACATAACATATCCTGTACCGTAAATAAAATAGGTAAAGCCATACATTTTATGGCATTGTGAATAAAATATAATATACATACAATTATCAATATCAAAACTTTACGGAATTTCTTATAAGTCAGAATATATTTATGATATAAATCATATAGCTTTATAAACTTGATTTATCTTGGCATTTGCTCTAATATTTGCGATTTGTGAATTTTTGGATAATAGATTATCTATATACTCATCGCTAATTTCCGCAAAGCGAGACTGTATTGGAGTCAAAAAATTTGTCAATCTATCATAAAGTTCATCCTTGGCGGTTTTGTAATGCAAGCCACCTGATATATATTTATTTTTTCGTTTTATTTTTTCATCTTCGTTCAGGAATAATTTTAGCATATTGTATATATTATCTGTATCAGGATTTTTTGGATCTTCTGGTAATAGATCACTTGTGGCTATTTTATTGCATTTTTTGCGTAAAATTTCTGGAGTATCCATCATCCCGATATAATTATTATAGCTTTTGGACATTTTGCGTCAGTCTATTCATGGTACTTCACCAATTTCTTCACTAATTTGTCGAGTCGGTACTTTGAATACTTCGCCATAGCGATGGTTAAATTTTTGAGCTATATCTACACAATATTCTACATGTTGTTGTTGATCTTTGCCTATGGGTACTATGTCTATATCATACAATAATATATCGGCTGCCATAAGTATGGGATAGCTCATAGATCACATAGACATTAGATTTAGTATATTTTTAGCTTTGGCGTCTTTGTAACTGTGCATACGCTCCATAAATCATATATTGGTATAACATCCTAGTATCCATTGCAATTGAGTATGTCAGGTTACAGAGGATTGACTAAAGATCGTAGTTTTGGTAAAATCTACACCGCATGCTATGTATGTTTTGATAAGATTATAAGTCCAGGTTTTATATGGATTATTCTCTTTTATAGTCAAAACCTTAGTGATACTATGCAGATCCGCCACAAAAATCCACATATCATATATATTTTGATTTTGTAAATCTATAAGTGGCTTTATTGCACCAAAATAATTGCCTATATGTATTTGCTCACTCGTAGCCTGCACTCATGTAAGTATTGATTTTTTCATTTTTGAAATTTAATAATTTATATTAGTAAAATATTCTGACTTAGCAATTTTTACTTTTGATATGATATATATATTGATAGGTGTATATTACAAATATTTTTTTCTACTTACTAGCCATATCCCAAACAAGCAAAATCATATCATCCAAAGCTGACTTTTTAGTAATCCATATATATATTCACTACTAGGATTATCACGAAAATTTTCCAAAATATACCTACATATACTATATATTATCATAAATATACCTGTGATATAGCCAGGTCTAGGATGATTTTGATATGATTTTAGCCAAATCCATATGCCTATGACTCAAGTCAAAATTCACTCTAGTAATCACTCTAGTAAATTACTATTTAGTCTAATTTGGCTATCTACACGATCATATATATGACAAAATCCTGAATTTAGACAGTTTTGTGCAATAGCAAGCATCTCTCCAGGCGTTGAAGTCAGATTATATTTTTGATATATATTATTTATAGTCTGACCGATTAATTCTTGATTTAGGAAATTACCGAGTCTACCAAGCACTATACCTATAGGCAGTATCAATACTATCAAGTCAAATACTACCAATATCTGATCAAAAGATAATTTTTTGATATATTTGTAATAAAATATAGCTATCATCACTCACAAAAATCCACCCACAAAACTCATACCACCGTCTTGCAAATATAATATTTTGATAGGATTGGCTATATAGTACGATATATTGTATATCAAAACCTCCCCAAGTCTACCTCATACTATCACTCACATAGCTATATATACTATTATGTCATCTATGTCTTTGTAGATTTGGCGATATAAGTTTGCAATTTTTGGAGTAGCTGAGTGGTTTTGGTACATATATTTAGTGATATATTTTATCAAAAAATAACCAAATACAAAACTCATCGCATAAAATATACCATATCGATATATTTTTATAAATCATAGATCCAATGCTATCATATCTTATATATTATTATGATAAAATATTTTTTAGATAATATATATTCTGACTTTATAGTCAAATATTATATCATTATAGAATATACTTTTTTTGTACACAAATTAATTATGATTTTTTACAAAAATACAAATATATATGATCATTTTAGTGTTTTCTTATCTTGAAAAATATATATAGATATATATAGTCAGACTATAATTATTATCTACAAAAACTAACCAATATCATGAAAAAAATATATATACTTGACTGATCTGGTTACATATTTCGTAGTTATTTTGGATTGCCGCCGCTTAGCAATGAGGATGGTCAAAATGTAAACTGTGTATATGGTATAGCAAAAATACTTATCAAACTTTTGGCGGATAAGCCAGATGGTATAGTGATAGCTTGGGATAGTCCGGTAAAAACATTTCGCCATGATATGGATATAACTTACAAAGCAAATCGCCCAAAACCACCCGAAGATTTGAGAACTCAATTTATGATGGTGAGAGAGTTGGTAGATAAGTTATGAATACCAAATATTACATGTCCAGGTTATGAAGCTGACGATATAATGTATCACTTGGCAGAAAATCGTGAGTCAGAATATAATTATTATATATATACTGCTGATAAAGATATCAAACAGGTGCTGACTGATAATATATTTATAGTAGATCCTAGTAAATTTGAAATTTGGGATAAAAAAAAGTTTGTGGCTGAATATGAATTTGACCCAAAGCTTATGGTGGATTATTTGTCATTAATTGGTGATGCTAGCGATAATCTGCCCGGCGTGCAGGGTATATGACCCAAAACCGCAAAAAACCTAGTAAGCAAATATGGAACTATAGATAATATATATCAATCTATAAATGAAATAAATCCAAAAATTGCAGAAAAGCTAGTGGCTGGTAGGGAAGTACTTTATCGTACATATAGTATGGTAAAACTTTCACTAGTGCCTGATTTGCAGTGTGAAATTGATAGATTATTGTATGACTTTGATTTTGCTAAATTTAGCGAAGTGATAAAATTTGATAGTCTGACCAAGTCACTAAAAGAACTAAATCAAAAATACAAATTTACACCGCAGGTAGGATTATTTTGATAAATATATTTTTTTTGATAAATAGATAAATATCTATGATCGTGTATATATTTAGTGTATATTTATGATTTTATCTGATAATCCAAATATAATTTTACCATTTATATATGATATATGTATCGTAAAAAAATATCTTGAACCAATATATCCAAATATATGTCTAATCGATATTGTATATATATTATAAATATAATATAAATACATCTATTATCGCATTAGCTAAGATATATTTTTTCTTGATAAACATTTGCAAATATATATACATATATAGTATTTTTATTTATATCAAATTACATAGTACTATGAAGCCATTATTTTCTATTATACCCAACAGTAAATTATTTGTATGATTGTGAATTGCTTGGATGATATTGTGTGCAGGTTTATTTTTGATGTATCAAAGATACAGTGTGCAGTTTACTTGATGAATAGAAATTTCTACATCTATTGCTATCGCTAATCCGCAAAATCTCTCAAAAGATATACAAAGCTTGGTATCAAGTGAATGAAATATATTATCAGAAACTTCTTATCATAATACTAGTGTTGGCGGTACTGATATTATAGTTCAGCTAAATATACAAGATGATCAAAAAATCGCAGATATAAGCAAAAAAATCAAGTCCGACTTAGTAAGCAAAAAATATATATCCGATGATTCCAAAATAGTGAAATTTGGTATAGTTTGACCTAGTGTAGGTAGTTATATCAAATCTACTGCCATATATGCTATAGTTTTTGGATTGTTATTGATGACTGTATATATGATATTTGCTTTTATGGGTGTGCGCAAGCAAATTTCTCCAGCTATTTTGGCTGCAATTACTATATTTACTATGATATTTGATGTTTTGACTCCTGCTGGCGTATATGGTTTGCGTATGATGATAGATCCTACTGTGCAAGTAGATGTAATATTTATCATAGCGGTTCTTACTATTATGGGTTATAGTATCAATGATACTGTTATAATTTTTGATCGTATTCGTGAAAACTTAGAAAAATCTTGAAATAATCCTGACTATAGCCAAATTTTTGAAGATAGTTTGCGACAAACTATGAAAAGATCAATCGGTACATCTTTTTCTGTATTATTGGTGTTGATAGGAATGTATATATTTTGACATTGAGATTTGGCTAGATTTGCATTTACTATGCTTGTGGGTGTAGTTTGATGAAGTGTAAGTAGTATATTTTTGGCAGCTCCGCTTGCTTATTTGATAATTGATAAAAAACCAAAAATTACAAAAAAATAATCTGGATATTTCCAGTTTTTTTGTAAAAATAAAATATCCTAGACTATGAAGTCAAAATATATATATTATATATATTATTTTTATATTCTGACTTATGTGATGAGATATATTATATATATGTTTACTATGATATTATTTGTGCTATTAGTTGATGTCACTAACGCTCAAATCAAAATAATCACCCTAACCAATACCAAAATTCAATCTATAGTCAAATTATATACTTGAAATACTTGATATTATCCTTTGACCAAAATTACATTTTTGCCTATAGTTAACAGTTTATCTATGCCATTTGATAATATGGATGATGATCAACCAAAATCAGAGTCTTTAGGGTTTGGTGAAAATTATACCGATGAATTAGGGTATAATCGGGGTAAACACATATGATATGATATCAATAAAAATCCATATACGCCCGTCAAGGCAATAGGTGACTGAGTAGTAGTCGCATCCGCAAATTACCTTGGTAACAAAAAACTTGAAGTAGTATTTGCTACAGGTAAGTATGATACTACTAGACGGGAGACCTTTACCTGATATCAGACAGGCATATATATATCAGGCTTTTATCAAACTTGAATAATATATTATGGTTACAAAACTAACCGTAACTGGTGATGAGTAGTAATTTTAGCTCACAAAAAACCTGCCATAAGTCAGAATATTACTAATATATACATACAAAATAATCTGACTGGCTCATATATTAGCGGTATAAGTTTACCAAAATGATTAAGTGGGACCGAAGACTACGATGGTATATTTTATAGTGTATATGGCCATATATACAATATGCCAACCATAGGTAGTATAATCACAAAATGACAAGTCGTATGATATATATCTCCCGCCAATACACCAAATAATGGCTATCGAAAGGAGTCTCATCTGCATTTGGGTGTTTATAATATATCTCCTTGGAGTAAAAGTATTTTGCCAGGATATTACAATACCAAAAATTCTGATAGTATTTTGTCTGGTTGGATGGATCCTATCACATTTATATATCATTACAATAACTAATGAAAAATATAACTATAATGGATCGATTG
>JAYWGF010000112.1:0-2038 GCA_043778395.1 bacterium
ATCATGATATACTACATACTACAGCTGCTACTATGAGACCAAATGATCTATTTGCCGTGGAGGCACGAGGACGCTCAAAGCATTTACATTTTGATTTGCATGATACCAACAAAGAATAAATAGTGCGTTAAATCAATTTCAGACATCGTTTGAAAGATTAAAATCAGCATATGCCCCACCACTATTCAATAGACCATTTTGTGATTATGCAACAGTTAGTATATGAGGTAGGTCACTATTTGGTTGTACAAATGAATGAAAAGTATCTACACCAACAATATGAAACTATGTAAAAGATACAAGGAAGTCAATCCAAGAGGCCTTTAGATCTACATCAAAGTCTAGCGATACCATCTCAAATACAACTATACCATGTAATGTAGCTGGCGTTGCAATCAATGATCTAGAGAATAAAGCATGATCACGTAGTGATGCTGAGCGTGTATTACAAAAAACTTTATGTGATCAGATGAATCCGCATCAAGAATTTTATGAGAAAATGATCAAACAAACACAATCTACAGATGCATGAGATACGCTGATCCTATGACCACAGATGTGATGATCGCTATACGCGTACAAACAATCCTTGGAAGAATTTAATAAAAACCTACAATTATTTTTGAGCAAATAGTTACTCTCAGCGAGGTAAGTGTGTGAGATACACAATTGTATCTCATTTTTGCTTTCATCATGATGCCAAACTCATTGTATCATAGATCTGTATACATGCACTTTCAAAAATCTCGTACGTACTTTGCGATACTCATTCTTTATCAATTGACCATTCAATATTTCAATCTGGCATAAATACTCAACTAACGATAGTCTGATGAATTTCATTTCAGCTTTTCTCAAAATCTTGCATCGTAAGTGTGATCGTATCTCATACTCTATGTGCTGAGATTTTTGATGTTGATATATTATTTTTGTCAGATATTACCAGATCCTGAAAAATCACGGTATTGATCGTAGGACTAAAATGCGATGAAAGCAAGGCATGTAGCTCTTTATTGTGATCTTTTATTGGTGATTTTTTATCATAATCATCATTTAAAGGGCTACTACAACTTGCTAATCATATCAATGTAGCAATTTTTAAGGTATTTTTCATAATTAGTTTTCTAATAAAAGTTTTGGTCTGACGATTCGACCAATACTACAATCTTTATTTCATTTTTTAGGAATTTTTCGTAGATCATTAAGTTTTTGATCATATATTTTACCATGAATGTTATGGGTTATTATTGGTGTACCATTTTTTATTCAAGATACATATCAAACATGTGTATTAAATGTACCTCAAGTACCCTGTCTATAAGCTTTAAGCTGGCTATCACTCAAAGGATAATATAATCAAACTACATCTCATACTTTAAGATTTGGTTTGGACACATCTTTCATATTTTTTTGAATATACTCTTTAATCGTTCCACGTAATAATTTTACTTTTCTTATCACTTCACCAGAATTAGTATCTAATTCTTGATATTTGCTTTCTTTAGAATTGGCATCATCAGTAGGATTAAGTGTATCGGTAATTTTATTATATACTTTTTTTACTAGAGTAAGTATTCAATCATCATAGTCAGGATCATTAATATCATCAATAAGTTTTCAATCAATATTTCTTGGAAATATATTAAATAGATCATCTCATCATGCATCTATAAGATTTTTATGCATAGTCCGTGCATCTCCAATATGGCCACTTTCTTCGCAGTCACGTTTATTAAGATCTGGATGTTTTTTTATAATTAATTTACTCATTTCAATATTGACGTATCTAGCACATCAATCGATAGTCGTAGTTTTCTTTCATTCCCTGATATTTAACTTTGCATTTAGTCTTTTCGGTATAATTTTCTCTTCCAAAATCTTAGGTTTTTCTTGTTCACTCATAAGCAAGTATATCTACCAATCAAATTTATGTCAAATCGATACTCTGAAATCAGACTATCATCGATCATACAAAATCTACCAATGGTATATCCAAATACGTCTCGCAATACATGATATGCTGACGATCGACTCATGC
>JAYWGF010000113.1:0-2036 GCA_043778395.1 bacterium
TAATAAAAGAATACATAGAACAACAATGACAAAATGAAATTAAATTAGATTAAAAAAGCCCCCAGCTTTAGCTGGATTGGGATGTTTACTTTGTTGATAATAATTTTTCACTTTATCTATCATTGCATATTTATATTATATTAATATTGCTAAAATATTGATAAGTCAGAATATATATTATATATCCAAAACTACTTTTTGCAAAATTGGCTTGATGTATTCTTCAAAATCTTCTTTTGATTCAAATAAGTCTTCATCATATTTTTTTTTGTCAATCATTTCTAGTAAGTCATTGTATCAGCTATATCACCCACAGTCCTCTATTAAATTACCACCATTTGCAGTCATAAGTTTTGGTTTAGTAGTATTTTGGTCGTATATTGTTTTTTGTATTTTCATATCAAAATCCCAATTACTACCAAAATCATACATATATGATATATTGTCAATTTTATCAAAAATATCAGATAGTTTCGTTTTGTTGGCAAAATGATTTTTGATACTTATCAAATCCTCAACTTCAGAATCATTTATATATTCGCTAAGTGTTTTATCTCAAAGTAAACTTATCCCTAATGCAAAATTATTTTCTTTTTGAGGCATATTTATAAAAAACTCCTCTTTGTATTTGAAGTCATAAAGGTGAATATTCTTTAGTCAGAATATATGATTTGTATATATATGCAAATCTTCAAAACTGCTCTCAGAGTCTATAAGAATAGTTCTGTTCATGCTATTGATATTTTTGGCTATTATTTTGATTTGATATATCATATTTATTTTTTTGGATAGATATTTACTTGTATTTTTTTTGGATAAATATTCAAATGAAATTATTTTTATATATTTTTATGTAATTGTTTGAGAAGTGGCTAATTTATCAGCTAAGTTATTATATTTATTATTTGAGTGTCATTTTACCCAATTTCGATTTATCAAAAAAATTTGATTCCAAAAATCCAACTCTAACCAAAATTCTTGGTTTTTGACAGCTTGTCTGGATGTAGTTTTTCGTCAATTTTGTTTTCGATTTTTGATATATTGTGTTATTCCACCAAAAACATATTTACTATCTGTATAAATATTTATTTGTATATTTTGAGTTATTTTATGTAGTTCTTTTTTTGTCCAAAAGTTATCTACCTCAAAATATTCATCATATATATTATCTATATCCTGACTCAATTTTTTCGGTAAAATATTATTTTTGATATATGAGATAGATTTGATAACTGCTTGTAGTTCCATTTGGTTATTGGTAGTATTTTGTTGATTTCAACAAATTTGCTTTATGATATCATCATATATTATCACAGCTCACCGTCCACCAATTCATGGATTACCAGAACATGCACCATCGCAATATATATCTATATTCATATTTTTATATTATATCATAAGCTAAATACTGGCAACAATTTACGTATATTGTATTTGCGATATATCAAAACAAAAATCAATATATCATTAACAAAAAACCTGATTTTACTTCAGGTTCTCACAAATACATACTAATGATGATCGCTATCACTATTGTGATCTATTTGTGATATTATGTTTTTCATGTCTTGTATTTCTTTGGTTTGTGATGTTATTATCGCATTTGCAAAATTTCTCAAATCAGTACGATACTTTTGTCATTCTTGCGTTAGTCTTATCAAGGGGTCTTGTTTATCCATTATTTGTAATAGTTTATTTGCCATATCTACAGCTCATTGATGATGTTTTATCATATCTTGTACTCGCTGTAGGTCTATTTGGTTTGTGTCTAGTCATGAAGTGGGTCTCATCATGGCCATATATCACATACCGCTATATGTATTGCCACTATACATACTTGATATTCGTCATTTCATCATATTTATCTCTTCACTTTGTCAGGATACTATATTATTTGCTAGTTTCATGAGTTCTGGATTTTTGGTAGTTTGTAGTAAGATTTTGCTTGTGTCTACCGCTTCTTGGTGATGTGGTATCATCAAATATACAAAATCAAATACGCTATTTATCATATCAGCATGATTCATTTCGTGATT
>JAYWGF010000114.1:0-5540 GCA_043778395.1 bacterium
CCAATTATTGCAAATATTATCATATTTACTTTGTCGATTTTCTGCAGCACCATGCATTTCGTAATTATTTTGTATTTCTGTCAATATTCCGGTATTTATCATAGGATTTATAGATTTTACTAGATTTTCTTTTGGTAAAAATTTATATATATCAAATATATTATCTGACTTTATGATAGTATCGTGTAATTTTATTTCATTGCCAACAGGCATAGCCAACAATAATATTACCAAAAAAATCATTCACCAAAACATTCTTATTAATATTTTTTTCCAAAACATAACTAATAATATATGACTAAATATATCTTATTGTAATCCAAATATATTTTTTGTCAAATTACGATTTATTGGAATTAATTATTGATTATCATCAAAGTCAGATTATATATTTCTATAAAAACTTTTTTGTCAAGTAGATATATTTCTAGCTTTATTTACCTTCTTGATTTAGGTCAAGATTTGATTATACATGATTTTATTTATAAATATAATATTAGTGTAATATATGGATACAAATATACGAATAGAGTCATTGAAGAAAGATGTAAATAAAGTATTATTGTATTTGGAAGAGCAGTTTGCTGGTTTGCAAATGTGAAAGGCCAATACAAAATTATTGGAAAATATAAATATATATATACCTGCACGAAGTTCAGAAACCAAAATTAGTAATATAGCAAATGTGAATACGGTAGATTCGCAAACATTAAGAATTGAGCCATGGGAAAAATCTCAAGTAAGTAGTATTTGCAAATGAATCAATGATGCAAATATATGACTAAACCCTCAAGATATGTGAGATTATGTTATTATAAAAGTGCCGCCGCTGACTACAGATCGTCGCAAAGATCTTACCAAAATAGTAGCCAAATATAGTGAAGAAAGCAAGGTAAGTATACGCAATATCAGGCATGATTATATAGCTAAATGTAAAAAATATTCAGAAGCAAAAGAAATTAGTGATACAGAAAAATGATCTTTTGAAAAAAAGTTGGATGAAATAGTAAAAGAACAAAATCTAAAAATTGATAACGAATCTGCACTAAAATCTGCCGAAATTATGAAAATATAATTTCTTATTATTAGTATATATTATTGTATATTTCATCAAAATATTATATCTTTATATCTTCAACATCAAAAACATGAAACAATTTGCGCTATATATATCAATAATATTTTGACTTGCATCATTTGGATTTGCGCAAAGTGTAGATTTGGTAGATAATGCTACAGCCAAAAAATGACGAGATAGAGAGGCTGTAGAAGTCAAGCAAACCAAAATCGATATATGACTGCAAGCTACCAAAAATATACTCGCTAAAGTCAAAGTTGATAAACCTAAAATAAATCCTCAAATCAAAAAACCTACAAAAAAATCTGTAAAAAAAATTATAAAAAAACCTAAAACTAAAACTTACAAAAAAACATATTAGTAAATGATACATTGTGAATATCAAATTATATTTTGATAAAAATTATTGGTAAAATATAAGTATAGCTTGTATTTATGTCATAATTGGATATGATAGAATTCTAGTAAAACTGATTTTGGTCAGAATATATATTTATATAAATAATCCAAAAAAAAAAATGGAAAAAATAACGATTTCAAATTATGATATGAGCACATCAAATGGTATAGTAGTGGTGGATTTTTTTGCTGAATGGTGTGGTCCGTGCAAAGTAATTGCTCCAGAATTAGCTAAAATGGCCGCAGAATTAGCTGGTAAGGTAAATTTCTATAAGGTAGATGTAGATGAAGAAGAGGATTTATCGGCTCGCGAAGCTATCAGAGCTATGCCTACTATAAAAATTTACCAAAATGGCAAACTTGTAGAAACTATAGTAGGAGCAAATTTGCCAAAATTACAAGAAATAGTAAGTTGACTCGTGGCTAGTGCTAACAGTATTTGAGTAGATGATAAAAATCAAAATCATAATATCAATAATTAAATATATATTTTTGGTTATAAATCATGTAAATCTATTTTTTCAAAAAGTATTGTATTGGTTTATCACAAATCAAAGTCAGAATATATATTTATATAAAAAAATAATCTGACGTTTATTATCTTGAAAATTATAGCAATATATATATAATGTTGCTATATTTTTTTATTTTTTTTATATGTAAATTTTACAAAGATGTATGATTTTGACCCGCAAAAAGATTATTATAAAGTATTATGAATAGAAAAAAATGCAAATAATGATGAAATCAAAAAAGCATTTCGTAAATTGGCTATGAAGCATCATCCTGACAAATGATGAGACGCCGAAGAGTTCAAAAAAATAAATGAAGCCAATATGATATTATCTGATAAAACGAAAAGATCACAATATGATGCTGTTCGTGCTGGTGGTGGAGGATTTGGTGGATTTTGATGATGAGGTAATACATGATGATTTGGTGGGTTTGGAAATGGATGATTTCAGGTAGATTTTTGAAATTGATGAGGTGGCGGTTTTGGTGATTTGCAAGATATACTTGATGCATTTATGTGATGAGGTAGAGGTAATCGCTCTCGTCAATGAGACGATTTGCAATTAGTACTAAATATATCATTTGAGCAGTCTTATGATGGACTAGAGAAGGCTTTTGATTATAAATATAGCGTACAACAGTGAAATTCCTTTGTGACCAAAAATAGAAATATAACTATCAAAGTCCCAGTAGGTATCAAATCTGGCCAAATGATTCGCTATCCGGGTATGTGAAATGGTGGTATAAATGGATGACCCGATGGCGATCTATATATCAAGATAAATATTTCTGCTAGCAAAATACGAGATCGTCAAGGAGAAGATATATATACTACAGTAGAAGTAGATGTAATAGATTTAGTATTGTGAGCAAATATACAGGTAAATCATCCAGACGGTAAAGTTTCTGTCAAAATACCCAAACTTACACAAGCTACAGACATAATTAGAGTCAAAGGTAGGGGCTTTTTGATAAGCAAGTCTATACTGTGAGATAAGCGCGGCGACATGATGATCCGCATCAAAGTCCTACTACCCAAAAAACTTACCAAAGAGCAAGAAAAATTGCGAGAAGAGTTACAAAAAATTAGCTAATATATATAACTGTCAGATAACTGGCGGTTTTTTATATATATCAAAAGGATTGTCTGACTCAACCGTTTATGCTTTTTGATTATTTTTTGGTTGAAAGATTTACTTGAATATATATATTTTACATGAATTTATATCCTTATATAAAAAATATGAAATTTATATTACCAGATTTTGATAACTTAACTCCTCAGATGAAAAATTTGGTAAATTTTCCAATTAATGAAAATCTTTTGGTTGTTTGAGCACCATGAACTTGAAAAAGCGTTATAGCTATTCATAGATATAAAAAACTTGTATCAGAAAATAAAAAAGTGCTAATTTTATGTTATAATGTTTTACTCTCAGAATTACTAAAAGGGACAATTGGTGAAAATGCAAAAACTATAGATAGCTTTTATGGCACCGTTTCATCGTCAGTAAATTGAAGATCTGAAGAGGTTTGACGTTATATATCTGATGAAAGTATAGATATCATAAGAGAAAACTTTCATAAATATATATTAAAAGTATGAAAATATGATGCGATAATAGTAGACGAAGCTCAGGACTTGTCAATTGATGTAATAGAATCACTAAAAATACTGACTAATCATATTACTTTATTGGCAGACCCAAACCAACCATTAAAAAATCCATCTTCTGATATATGAGAAATTGAATATTTATTTCAAAATATACATCAAGAAACTTTGGAAAGAAATTATAGAAATACAAAACAAATATATGAATTTGCGGCAAGGCAATTTATGAATTGAAATGAATTGGCAAATAATATTAATCTTACGCTAAAGTCCGAAGATGATCCAAGTTCTGAACCAATACCAGCAGAATGAATAGATACAATAGAAAAAAAGATAGATCTTATAAAAGATTATGTAGCTAGTAATCCAAATAAATCTATTGGTATTTTTGTTAGTGATATTGCTATTATAGAAAATATATACGAAGAACTAAAAAAATTATGATATGATGTTATGCAATATCATGGTAAAAATAAAAATAAAAACATAGATAGGAATATAATAATAACAACTTATCTACCAGCAAAATGATTGGAGTTTGATGTTGTTATTATAATTATAAATGGACCGAAAGATAAAAATCAAGAAAAATTAAATAATAAACTATATGTATTATCAACTAGAGCTAAGAAAAAACTTTATTTTATTTTTTCATAAAAATGTTACAAAATATAAATCAAATAATATCAGAAGCTAATTCTATAAATAACGATAATGATATAAAAAAATTTTGGCAATTAAATATATCCAAATTGAGAAATCTGATTATATATATTGATATAAGTGAATCTGAAAAAATATTGGATTATATACAAAGTCTTAGGGGGCAATATTTTATGACCGCAAATCATAATATAGATACTATATACCAAGAACTCTGTCAATTGGCTATAAGTATAAAAATAAAGAATAAAGATAAATGAGTAGAAAATTATTTGAGGTATTTTGACCCAGAATGATCATATTATCTTAGAATAAAGGGACTTATGTGTTTTAGGTTATTATCAAACCCAAAGCAACAGATAGAATGAGTATATAGTCAGACTATAAATTATCTATATAGATCTATATTGTGAGATAGTGATAATTTGAATAAAGCGAGAGACATACTAAAAGAATATTTTGATAAATTATTTGCTATAAAAGATATATCAGATAGTGATAAAAAAAAATGGTTTGAAAATAATCAAGAAGGTACTATAGAGTCAAAATTTTGGTATAATGATAAAGAGTTGCATATTCGACTAGATAATCAAACATCTGATATAAATAGTAATAATCAAGAAATATCAAAAATAGAAGATATAAAATCAAATGTATATAATACAACAGAACTTTTGGATATTATAAAAAATAAAGATAATATAATACAAGAATTACAAAATCAGATAATAAAATTTAATACATCAACTATAAAATCAGACGAAATAGTTATCAATGATGATAATATATTGCTAGATAGGTCTCTGTATAGAATAGATGTAATATGATGAAGCGATAAGACAAATAAAAAATATAAACAAATTCAAAAGGAATTTGATATTGTCAAATATGGTTTATCTTGGCAGCAGTTATGAGATCCAATATGCGATTATAATTGACAAAAAAAACTCAAATCATCTCAAATAAAAGATAGTTTGATAATGTGAAAGACAAATTTTATATTAGCAATACAGACAGATCACGAGACTGAATTTGCAAATCTTTGTAAAAATCCAGAATTTACAAACCATATTACTGTATTTTGTGAAGATGAAAAATATAACTGACAATCTCTAAGCAACGATAGGTTTGATCACTATTTGAACCTTGCTTTGGAAAAATATGAAAGATATATAAAGAATACTATGAGCAAATAATATTTTATAATTTATATATAATGAAATGGATAAAAATTTCATAATAAAATTTAAAGATTGAACAATCGATTATTGA
>JAYWGF010000115.1:0-5528 GCA_043778395.1 bacterium
GGCTCTATAGATCCATGATTGACGGTCAAAATTGGTTATTACCAACAAAAACATACTATTGTTGATAGCGAAAAAACTGTGCTAGAATATATACGCGATGTGGCCGAATCTGTGACACTTACTCAGTGAGTAAAATTGACAGCTAGTCAGTTATTAGAGAGGTTTTTGTTTGATCCCAAGAAACAGCAAACAAGAATATACGCACTGAGCGGTGGAGAGAGGAGAAGGCTAAATCTATTGATGGTATTGATTCGCAATCCCAATGTACTCATACTTGACGAACCTACCAATGACCTAGACATAGAAACCATGACCATATTGGAGGATTTTTTATTGAGTTATGCTGGATGTTTGGTGATAGTTTCTCATGATAGATTTTTTATGGATAAGTTGGTGGATCATTTATTGATATTTACTTGAAATGGTAAGATAAAGGACTATCGATGAAGCTACACTCAGTATAAGCTAGATACGCATATATCCCCAAAATCAAAAAATAATAATACATATATAAATAAAAAAAATAATCTGACTTCATCATCCGAAGATAATATCCAGCAGCCACCCTCATGACTGTCAAATCATGAAAAAATGGAATTTGGATCTCTTATCAAAGAAATACAAAAATTAGAAAATAGAAAAGAGGCTATAAATTTGATTTTTATACAAAATATAGATTTGGAAATTGATGAGGTCAAAAAATTATGAAAAGAGCTTAGCGAAATCGATACAAATCTTTCCAAAAAAGAAGCTAGACGATTTGAACTGGCCGAAAGAGAGTAATTTATAAGAAAAATCTAGCATTGGCTAATTTTTATATATAAAAGCTTATCATATCTTATTTAAAAATAACTTGATTAAAAGATAGAGATTGTTATATATATGATTGCTAAGATAAATATTTATATATATAACAAATCAAATTAATTTAACAAAAAAATAAAAACTTTATGAATGCAAAAATAAGTTTTAAAGTTATAGCTGTATTAGCTTTAATTTTGAGTATATTCACAATAAGTGGATGTAAAAATAAATCTATGATTATAGATCCTGATTTATCAAAAATAGATCAATCTATTGTTGATGATTCAAAAGGTTATTATGGTAAAGTTATTACAAAAAATGACTTTCCTGTTGACAAGTTACTGCCTGAATCTTATGGTGATGCACTAAATAATAGTGGCATAACCGTAGATCAAGTAGGTGGAAGTCCGGAAATGGCAATGGTGAGTTTGATATTTGATGAAAATAATATTCTTTACACCGCTAAGAGATTTAATTCTGAAGCAGAAAAGAATAATCATAATGTCGGTAAATATAGGCTGACTACTGATATAAATACTTTTTATCGAGTAACAAAACTACCTGAAGCAACTCGAGAATACTCAAATGTAATGCCTGGTGCTAATGGTCAGGCTATTTGGATTTTTGATTCATATGTAAAGTTTTTTACAAAAAGATCAGAATTAGAATTGAAGGCTATGCAAAAGTTAAAATCTAACTTTGCAAATTCGAAAATTTCTGCAATAGCCATACCGGCATGGGCTCAATTAGGAAATATAATAATGGCTAGATGGGATGGCGGAGGTATATCAGATACTTATGGACATACTGGTGGTATTGTTGTATCTCCCCAAGTTTCTGCGAATACAGTTGGTGCTTATATGCAAAGTACAAAAACTATTGAAGCATCTAATTTGGGGAAAAGTTTAGCTTCTGTAACAATAGGTACTTCAAATGGAGTATTTTCAAGGTGGATGAGTAGTAATGGTTCTAACTATTGGGCTAGTTCTCTTGTTTATGCTAGATACGCTATGTGGCGTAGTGGTATGACATCAGCACAAAGGTCCGCTATTGTTGCTTTTATGAATAATCAAATTGGAGAGACGTATCTATTTAATATCAGTAAAAATAATGATAATTACTGGTATTGTTCTAAATTACAATATCGTGCTTATTTATCGGTATTGGGTATTGATATAGACTCTAATGGAGGTGATTATGTTTTGCCTATGGATATTGTTAATTCTAACCAATTAGTAGGAATGTCATTCTGACAAATTTCTTAATTATATAAATATTTATTTTTAGTAAATAATATTATAAATCCATGCTGTTTTGCGGTGTGGATTTTTCTTTATATATGTTTGAAATCAAGATTGCATTATATACAATAAAGTCAGACAATACTTTCTCTATAAATTTTATAATATATATAAAAAAAATCTATGCTGTACTGAGTGACATGTCAAAAATGACTAGAAGTAGTGACGAAGAAGGAAATTTCGCAGCTTGGGTACAAATGCTGGTGAGCAAATACATTTATCACTGTAGATGGCGACGAAGCGGCTATGGCTCGTATAAATTTGCGATCTAGATGTGCAAATAAGGTATATATAATTGTATGACAGGGTAGTGCCAGTGATTTTGATGAGCTATTTGAGCTAGTCGGATCTATAGACTGGTCCAGATATCATATACAGTGATCTCATATATCTATCACTGCCATCAGTCACGAATCCAAACTCACAAGTACACCAGCGATACAATCTGTAGCCCAAAAGGCAATCTTCAAGCAGCTTCAAGCAGTTTATAATCAAACTGATAGTTTGGAATTTGATGATAATTTGGCAGAGCTAGAGGTACGCATACTGATACAAAAAGACGAAGCTATGATCATGATAAATACAAGTTGACAAACATTATCCAAAAGATGATATCGCACTCAATCAGTAACTGCTCCTATAAATGAATCCTTGGCAGCGGCTATGATTTATCAGACGGGCTGGAAGTTTAGTGATTTGTTTTTGGATCCGTTTTGTGGGAGTGGTACGATCGCTATAGAAGCGGCCATGATAGCTAAGCGTGTGGCTCCATGACTTGGTAGGGGTTTTTATTTTGAAAACTGGAAATGGTATGATGAGAAGTATTTGGCAGATGCTGTGGCAGATGCTCGTACCAAAATCATCACTGACAAAAAATACAATATATATGCCTCAGACTTAGATCTCAAAGCTATACAGATAGCAGAAAATAATGCTGCACGTGCCGGTGTAGAGGATACGATTACTCGGATACATAAGGATATCAAGCACCGAAGAGATAATAATTTGCTAAATGGAAATTTTACAATTGTAACCAATCCACCATATTGATATCGTATGAGTGATATAAGTGATATAGGCTGACTTTATCACGACTTGATATATATATGTGACAGCTCTATTACTTCGTCTATCATCACATCATGGGAAGGTATCAACAAATGTATATGACACAAGCGATGATCTACTGATATATATAATTGATGAATAGAATGCAAGATATATAGGAAGAAGTAATATATATTATAGGAATATTCTGATTTTATTTACTATAAAGATAATAATAACCATGGCTCGTTCTGAGGCAAATTTTACTCAAACAACAAAAAACAGTATATTTAAAAAAAGTAAATATAAATGTAATATATGTTGAATAGACACAAATACTATTAAAATATTTGGTTCTTGAAAAATAAATATTTGACAGATTGCACATATAATATGAGCTGGATCTTGAAGATTAACCCCAAGATGAGAATTAAAATTAAAAGATTATTTTAAAAAAAGTATAAATAACGGTATTTTATTGTGCTCAATTTGTCATAAAAAATTGATAGTGATGAAGGATTTTATACTGTGGAAAAATTAAAAGCTATAAAAAAATACTCTGAAGATAGGGAGGTTTATTCTGAAGATTATTTATGTATTTCTGATTTGTCCAATCCTGAAATAGACGATTTTATAATATATAATAATTTTAAAATTCAATGATTGTGACTAAATTTTAAGATCTTATCTTATTTGTATAGTTCAAAAATGCCACAACTCCACGAAGATTTAAAACCATTGCTTACGAAATCTCAAAATGATGTTTTTTGTTGTGAAGATTTGGGTGAATTAAACTGAAAAATAATAGAAGTTATTGAATTAAAAAAAATTATTATATCATTATTATATAAGATATGCGATGCTATATTTAATGATTTTTGTATTAGAGCTAAATATAATCTTGAAAGTAGTGATATTTACCGCAATATAATTACCAGTACAGAAAAGATTTTTTCATCTTGAAATCAAACTGATAATGATATTTTTCAAAAGTTATTCGAATTTTTTGCAAAACATTATAAAGATAATAATTTATCAAAAATAATAAAAAATGATTTAAGCTCCATTATTTCTGAATATGAAACAAAGATAAACTTTATTAAAATTATTATTTCAAACTAGCAGTTATATATATTATGCTGTTTTTTTGATCAAAAATTGATTTGCAATATATATATATTTGATTATAATATATAGTATATAGTATATAGTATAGTATACACTATGAATACTACACTATGAACTGTTCGCAGTGAAGTAATAATTTTTATAAAACTATAAAGCATGAAAACAGATACCAAACAAAATATATATGACTATATAGCAAGTCATGATGCAGTAAGTGTTAAAAATTTGCTAGATGTTTTTGATATAAATCAGAATATGATGCATCGTCATCTAAAAGATTTGATAAAGCAATGAAAAATTCAAAAAACTGGCAAACCCCCAAAAGTCTTCTATATGATATCAAAGCTTTTAGAGCAAGAAAATAACAATAGTTTAGAATATGAGGATATAGAATTTTTGGATAATAATTATTATAGCTATTCTAGTGATGGTCGCTTGATGAAATGATATAGTTGATTTGAGAATCGATGTATTATGAGAAATATGGATATTCATAAACAATTTGAGATATATAAGTGAATAATTACATATATAAAATCCCTAAAGGATAAAGACTGAATAATAGACTGAATGTCAAATTTAAGTGATAAACTTGGAAATATATATATAGATAAACTTTGATATATAGACGCATATCAAGTATGACATTTTGGGAGAAGTAAATTGGGCAGTATTGCATTTTATGCTAAGCAGTCAAAAAATCAAGATCTTATAGATCAAGTAATAAATATAATCAAAATACCTATAAAAAAATATATAAAACAAAATAGCATAAATGCTATATGTTATGTACCACCAAGTATAGATCGTCATCCTCAGCTTATGACAGAGATAAAAAAGTGACTAAACTTGGATCTTCCAGAAATAGAATTTCAAAAATTATTTCCAAATAATGTAATTATACCACAAAAATCTCTAAAATCTATGGATCAAAGAATTCAAAATGCTACAAATACTTTATTCCTTATGCCAAATCAAAAACATTATCAAAATGTGCTCATAATAGATGATTTTATGTGATCAGGTGCTACTATAAATATATGCGCTTCCAAGTTAAAAAAATATAACATAGCTGATAAAATTTTTGCAATAAGTTTGCTTGGTAATATAGATACAAAATACGAAGTAATTAATGAAATATAATAAAGTTACATAGTTTAACCCTGTAACCATTTAACCCTGTAACCACTTAACTTTTTATGTCCTCTTATCTTTGACAAAATTTCCTAACAGATGAACCTACTAGAC
>JAYWGF010000116.1:0-5526 GCA_043778395.1 bacterium
GATTATAGAATAAACATTATTTCGCCTAGCGGCTCTATAATTTTATTCTATAATCTTTTTTTATCAAATGTGTTACCTTAATTGCTGCAATTATTACAAAATATGTAAATTAAAAATAATAAAATTAATATCATTAAGACTTAAATATTTGATTAATAATGGTGATAGAATATAATTAAACATATATTTTATATCAATAATAAACTCCCAAAATGCAAATAAAAAAATCCTTTTTTGTTTTTATTCTTATTTTTACATTAAGCTTCACTTTTTGAAAAGATAGTTGATATGTTTCTACTTGATCCAATAGCTTTAGTTGAAACGAATATACTACTGATACTTGAACAAAAATAAAAAATGTATTTAGTGCTATTCCATCAAATAAATATACAAACAATGAAAGCAATCAGTATGACGACGATGCTCAAGATGTTGTTGAGGATTTTGATAAATCTATAAAACCAAACAAAGATGTCAGTTTTGAATTGGTTCAATTATCACAAAACATAGATTCTATTATAAATAATAATTCCAATGTTAATAACACTAGCGTATATATAAAAGATTCTAATTATAAAATAGATGCCGCAAAATCATTTGCTAAAATTATCAACAATAATAATGCTCAAATTAATGTAGATCAAATAAAAGAACTATTGAGTAATAGTTTATCAAAAAATTTATCTAATGACGTAAATCAAAATAAAATTATATATACTTTTTTGGAAAATAAAATAAGAGAAAGTAAGGAAAAATATAATATAGATATATCTCCAGAAAAAATAACCATCAATTCGGAAGAATATGCAAAATGATCAGCTGATAGCAATATTGATAAAAGAGTATATACCCCCAATTGATCTTTTATTTTAGCACTTGCTTCAAATTTACCAGTTAATTCAAATTCATACAATATAGTATGATATCAGTTATGATGATATATATTATGAACTGCTGAAATAAAATGATATAATATACTAGACAAGTTTTTTGGCAAAACTTATGATAATGGCGTTAGCAGAGAACAAGACCTAAACACAAAAGTTACTTGGAATAATAATCATAAAACACTTATAATACCATTTACTTCTTTTGGTAGATGACAATCATATAAAGATAAGCTAAGTCGTATATTTTTTAGTTGAAATTCTTTGCTAAATAATTTTTATTGGAGAAATTCCTCTGCTAAATGGTCTGAATTTTGGTGAGATATAGCTGATCCTATCAATATATGATATTATAGCGGAAGTTGTAGTTTGCTTTGATGATATTTTGAAAACTGAGTATATGTACCAAATAATATAGAAGATCTTCTGTCAGACTATATCCCTAATCTACAATGATATGATCATGTGATACTTATGTATGATAGAGATCCATATAGATGTTTATGACTTTCTACTGTATGAAATGAAGATATTCTTTATAAATCAAATAAATATAATTTATCAGTTTCTAGTATATGGTTTAATAGATTAAATTTTGATTTTTCTTCACTATTGGTAGAAAATGATATCCTTAGTCCTAATTGAATATTTATATGATACAAATGACTAGAGACTGCTATGCATGAATTGTGACATGCTATGTGATCTCATCATGCAAATAGCCGAAATTGTAGAGATATAAACTGAAACCCTAGCATAAATAGTGAATATATATGTAATAGTGAGGAATATGGAAGCAATATAGATATAATGTGATGAAATCAATGACGATGATTTGATTTTAATGGAATATATAGAAATCAGATGTGACGAGTTCATAACAATAATCAGCAAATAATCAGAAGTTCTTGAAGATACTACATAGATCCTATAAATAAAATAGATCCAAGCGCAAAAAATGGTATATATATATGATGAACTTCTTGATCTATTCCTATTTTTGTAGAATATAGAGATAGTAAGGTATATTATAGTTGAAATATATATAGCGGGTATGATTGATTTATGTCATGGAGCTGAGGAGTTAGAAATGCAAACTGACTCATGGTTTATAGAACTAAAAGAGATGCTTTGTATAATTCTGGATATACTACTCAGGCTAGCTTGTTGGACCTTGATACTAGTAACATATATGAATGAACTTGCTATACATGATTCAAGTTTACAAGTTATTCATGATGATTATTGTATTGAAATGAGTCTACATGATGCTATGATACATGAAGTTTAGTTGCTTTACAAATATGATCTGAATATTATAACCAAAGATATGGTGTGCGTATAAGTAATATACAAAAACAATGAGATAGATTATGATTTGATGTACTTTATGATAATGTATGATGATGTGGTAATTGAGTTGTAGAATCTACAAACAATGTAGGTACTCAAGAAACTTGCGATGATTGAGAAAATAATGGAATCATACCATGATGATGCAATTTTACATGTAATGGTAAAATGTGAGCATTCTGTGGAAATGGTATAGTAGAGCATGGAGAATTTTGTGATGATGGATCTTTTAATGGTACTCCCGCATACTGCAATAGTAGTTGTAGTGCATCTACTGCTGTATGTGGAGATTGAAGACGATCTAGTTCAGAGATTTGTGACTGATGAGATTCTTGTGCCAATGATTGTAATTCTTTTGTCAATATGCCACTAACATGGCGAAATCAAAGAACATCAGAAACTACAAATCAAAGTTGATTTATAGCTTCATGAGATATTATAGCAAATCAAATAAACATATGATATAATTATAATCCAATAAATGATATTACCTATCAATCAAGTCTTTTGTCTTGAAGCTGTATGATTTCTTGACATACTTCTTTGTGATCAGACACTGAAGTTTTGTATTCCAATAATAGCTGAGCTTCTTTTGGCTATATACCAAACTTTAGCTCTATAAATGTTTCTTGAGAAAACCTACTTATAGATTGCAATGTCACAAATATCAAAATTAATTTTACAGACATATATAACAAAGCTACAAAAGAAGCTACATATATTTATTATACATATATAAATAAAACCTATGCAGACAGTAAATGCGAATCTTACGAATATAAATCTCAGCAAGCAAATGGACAACATTGACCATTCGCCAAATGTTATACACCTATATTAGATAATCAAATAGTGCCTACTATAGCATCTTCTCAACAAATAATACAAATTACAAAAATATCATCTTTACCTGAATGATATATTCAATCAAATGAAACCGGATTAGTAGTTATGAAACTAAATCTCACATCAAATTATACATGAATACTTTATCATATAAAAGTTAATATTACTTGATCTATAGATTATACCAAAATCAAAATATGACTTATAGACAATAGTTGATCTATTATATCTAGCTGATTTAGAAACGTAAATTCTTCATGAAGCTCTCTTTTATATATCAAAGATATAAACTGACTTACTATAAATAGCTGAGAAAATAAAGGAATTTCTATTGTTATTAGCTGAAACAACATAGCAAATGCTAATTTCTTATTATGAATATTATCAACTTGAAATATATATAGCAATTCACAATCTGTGATATGATATTTTCCATTTATTACCAATTATATAAAAACTCAACCAATGCTAATAGCCAATAATAGTAATAATAATATTTCTCAGTGATGATGATCTTACAATCCAAGCAACAGTATAATATCAAATACAATACGAGAAGTGGAATCTACTATCCCAAAGCAAGTTGCAAATCAAATAAATCGTAATGCCACTGTAATACTAACAAGGCAAATAAATATATGATGATGACTAAAAACTTGATCAGAAGAAAATATATCTAAACAACGAGCATTTGATAATAGTATATTACAAAGTGATGATATAATAAATAATAATAAATATATAAATAGAGAAAAAATTGCCGAAGTAATTTCAAAATATGCATATTACAAATGAATATACGTATCATCAAAGTTAAATAATAATTGTGACTTTGAAGACAAATCTGATTTTACTGCATCAAAATATATATACAAATTATGTAAATGATGAATTATGAAGTGATATATACATAATGATAAGCTATTTTTTTGATCTACAAATAATATGAGTTATTGAGAATCCATATGACTCATATATAGATTTATAAAATGAAGCTTACAAGAAAGTTGAAATAATTGGTATGACATTTATGTTGATAAATATAACACAATGCCATATAAAGATATGTCAAATTATCAAACTAATAAAAAAATAACTCAATGAGAATTTCTAAACATATTATATAGATTCAATAATATCCAATAAAATTTTATATTTATAAATAAGTAATCTATGAAAACAAAAATAATGTTAATTTTAATTTTTACTCTATTTTTTATATCATGATGTAATCATGATAAAAAGGTTATTAGTGATACAATGCAAGATACTTTAACAAATACAGAGCTAAAATATTATACCGGCACTGAACAATCGTCATCTGATGTTAAGTCATCTAAAATATATTCAGAATTAGGTTATTATACAGACATCGATCAACCGCCATCTGACTTGAACTTATCTAAAATATATTGGTTATATTGTAATTGAACTTGATATGCAGACGATGATAATAATAATATTTTTTTAAAAGAATTAAAAAGTAAGCTTAATATTGATAATATTGTTGAATATTCTTATAAAATTAAAAAAATGGATAATAGAATAGCAGTAAGATATTATGGTGATTATATAAATAAAATAATGATATCAGAACTTCCGAATCCATCAACTTCAGAAGATAGAGAAAAATTAAATAATAAATATAAAAAAGTTTTGGACGAATATGAATCTTTGTATAAATACTTTAATGACAAAGAAAATAAAAAGATATATGAAGTAAAAAAACTTACAAAAAGTGAAATTATTAATGCATTATTATACAATGATATAAAAGGTAAAGACGTATGAACTTATCTATATTATTTAGTTTTTGCTGATATTCGTTCTTGAAATCTAAATGATAATATATCTTTTATCCAATGTAATTCTATAAAGTATAAAAATATACCAAGTATGATTTTGTTATCTAATATATATGAATATGGTAGTTCTTGACCAAAACTAAATACAAATAAAGAAATTGAGATAAATAAATATAAATCTATATTTTGGGCCTTAAATTGAGAAGTATTTGATAAGTATTTTAATTGATGAAGGTCTAAGTACTATGATCCAATGAATAGTATGTGATGGAATATGATAGCAAGAATTGATAATTATGCAAACACAAAAGATAAAATATATTATCAATGAGTAATGGAAACTGTTAATTTATTTATAGAAGATTATCTTAAGAATTAATGAAATATATATTTTGTATCATATTATGGAAATGAGTTTTAGAGAAAGTAGAAAAAATCGCGAATGATTACTTTTAAAAAAAATATATAATGTTATAACAAATATAAATCTTTCAAAATACTCATAAAGTCAGAATATCCTACTAATATATATACTAACCTACTGATCATTCCATCTCCATCTCGATAAGTTTATTTAGTTCACCAGCATACTCGAGCGGCAATCTTTTGACTATCGGACTGATAAAACCATTGAC
>JAYWGF010000117.1:0-1993 GCA_043778395.1 bacterium
CAATCCTGAAGAAAAAGATATAGTTTTTTTGGGGGATTATGTATATATGTTCAATTTGGATACAAATGCTATAAACAGACTTCTGGACCTTTTTATCAAGCATTTTCATAATGGCAAAAATATATATATACTTGCAGGTAATCATGACCGGATAAAGAGCGATTTTGTATATAGTCAAGCAAAAAAAGTTTTTGATATACTAAATAAAACTTCTATCAATAAGATATATTTTATCACTGAACCCATGATCACTAATATACAAGGCAAAGATATATTGTTTTTGCCATATATGATCAGTAAGCAAACATCTACATACGATCAAAACAAAAACATATATTATCAAAATTTCATAAATCCAAATCAAGAATTACCTGAAGATAACATTCAAAACGAATATATTGATGATACAAATATACTTAGCCCCATCAGTCAGACTATACTTGATCTCAAAAAACACAAAAACTATAATCACCAGATGAGTGGTGAAATCAATCATATCATATATACTGCTAAACAATCTTACGATAAATTAGTGATAATACATCATTATTATATGCATGGTGTAGATTTGCCAGGTGTGCAGTCGCGTTTTGATTATGGAAGTGTAGCATTATCGCCATTTTGGCTTCAAGATAAAGATATATATATGATTTCTGGTCATATACATAGCGCATTCCAGACCCAAAATTATCTTTGCTGTGGGTCAGTTTGGTATACTGGCAATAGTGAAATAGATCAAATCAAATTTTTGCGAAAGCGAGATATCTCACAAGATAAGTTTTTGGCTGAGGCGATATATATCAATCCAAACATACTTTTGAACTTTGAAGATAATTTGACTACTAAAAACAATGACAATAATCAGTTGTTTACAGGCTTATTTGTAGATATAGAAATAAATAATCTGACTACAAATATACAAGATATATTATCCAAACCTAATATAGACCTCAAGTTTCAAGAAATCATCGCAAATACCAAAAGATTATTTTATGATAATGTGAGTTTTGTGCGAAATTTACCAAATCTCAAAGATATATCAGTATATATATACAATTCCTCAGACAAACAAATAGAGATACCACAAGAGTTATTTGCAACCTACAAAGACATCAAAATCAAAAAAAAATCTATTATATCCAATATAACCAATATAGATACTAGTAACTTAGATCTAAAAAATACTTTTGCTTCGCGACAGCTAATTGCCAAAAACTATATTAGTGATAAATATAAAGATCAAGCAAGTCTATATTTTGATTATCTCAAAAAAATTGATATACAATTATAATGTATGATAAAGTATTAGAAAATTTGATATATATAATTGATTTATCTTGGTGCAGATATAGGTGCTGGCTGAGAACCTGGTACTACAGTAGAGTTGCTACCTATTAGTCCAGAAAATATACTCAATACTATAAAAAGTCAGAATATCACAAATATCACTATAGTAGTTATCTTGGTAAATGATTTCATGTATATGTTTAGTTTATAAAGTTTATTTTTATATCATATATATTCTGACTTTATTTTCAAATAAAAAAAGCAAAGACTCAATCTGTATAACAGACGAGCCAGTGCTAGCTAAAGTGACTAGCTGGGATTTTCATTTAATTCATCCCACAAATAAATAAACACCAAGCTAATAATTGTTGACGATACAGCCAAAAATTTGAATATATCGGGTTTTACAAAATCATAAATTGCTATCAAGCTTATCACTTGGTACACAATATACAAAATACCTGTGGCAATTGCGAAAACAAAAATTATAAAACCAACTTTGTAAGAAAAACTAGATTCCTTTTTCATCTTATAAAAAGATTAAGTTCAACTAGCCATTATTAGCTAGCATTTTTATTATAATCTCTCTCTCTCTGCATTCGTCAAATTATGTTCTATTGCACAATTAAGGTAACACTTTGACTGTAGAAATTCTTGCAGTTTTTGTATGGGCGTCAGCCCATTCATTCATAATCAAGTATGTCTT
>JAYWGF010000118.1:0-1987 GCA_043778395.1 bacterium
TATCAATAATAATAATAATTTTTTCATAATTTTTTAAGATTTTATTAATAAATAAATATATATAATTTCATGTTATCTTCGCTTCAAATACATAAATAATAATTTACCACCTACATTTCAAGACAATATATGATTATCGGTATTTAATTAATTATTATATATTTATTTAGTTATGTATTTGTATTGACAGATATATACTAATTATGTAATACTATTCACTTTCATCAAAATCATTCCATAAATCTATTTATATTTATTCTTTGAGAAAATTTTGGCGATATTGGATTTCAAATCATAAGACTGTATTCATTTCCACCAAAATCAATTCATAATATCACTACCAAATGTCAGCCTTTTTTACCTTCAAAATTACTAATTCATATATTTTTGTCTATAGATAGAATTGTGATTTTATTTTGTTGGATATTATGATATATCATAGATATTATCTGACTTGATGTCATATCGCTCATATTATTGGTATATATATTTCCATTTATGCCAAATTGTTTTGCTATATGTATTAGTCAGTCATGAGATCGTCATATATCCTTCATATATATATCTTTGAGTTCTGATTCTCAAGTAATTTTATTTTTACCATTATATTTTTGATTTCTATAATCTGCTAAGTCAGAATATTTTTTCTCTATAAAATTTGGATTATTTTGTTTATTATAATAATTTATAGCTGATAATACACATGCCAATCAGCATAATCTTCAATATTTCAATTTATCGCTAATCCCCAAAGACCAATCAATTTCTTCGTTACTAAGTCAGTGCTCTTCCAATTCGGATCAAGTCTGACCATATATTTTGACATTCAATTCCTCATGAAAAAGCCAGTCTATTTTATTTTCTCGATCATATCTATATATATTAGTAATTTTACGAACTTGATTGTAGGTAAAATCATGAATTATAGGGCAATATTGAGGCTCCTCAAAACCTAATCCACTGCGATCTCATTGATAACTATCATTGCTAACCGCCAATTTATTTCAAATATAAAATCATATATGATCATGAAAACCATCATCGCCAAATCCTCACTCCCAAGTAAGTATACTTCATATAGGTATATCTTCAGGCAATGTATTTGCATCAATAGCATTTCGTCATTTTGCAATAATTTTATCAATAGTAGTTTTTGTACTGACACTACCGCTATCTATCAAATTAAACTGCTTTAGTATATTTGAGACAAAATATGCACAAGATAGATTACCATTTTGACATATATCTATATCTTTTCATCATTTTTTTATCCAAAAATGACGCCAAATATTTGATCAAATTGATCATAGTATGCTATCTATATATGATTTGTAGTAATTTATTTTCATGTTTTTTGACTTATATATATTATTTTATAGTCTGACTTATATTTTGTCAGATTATCACTAATATAAAATATATATACCAAATTGCAAGATAAAGCTGATTATAAATGTTGATACTTTATGTATATTATCTATTATGTTGTATTTATTTTCATATATATTCCGCCAAATTATATATATTATTACTAATAACTATATATATTATCAGTCACTATTTTTGCGATAGTGTAATTATCATATTGCAATTTTATCTAGAAAATGATATCATGATATTTATAATATCATAGTTTATAACAAAATCAAACTCATGCTATCCCAAAAATACAAATATACATTTTTTGATGTAGAAACTACATGACTAAATGCAAATCAAGACCATATCATACAAATTTGACTGATACAAGTAGATGCAAATTTTCAAATTATCAAAAAGTTTGAATCATATATTAAGCCTATAGTAGGCATAGAAAAACTAAAATCTATAGTATGATTTATCACAAATATAGATATCAATACTCTAGCTGAGGCTCCAGATTTTGATGAAGTAAAGCACGAAGTGATGTCTTTTTTTGGTGAAGATGTGATAGTAATATGACATAATATAGAATTTGATATATGATTTTTGCGCAAATATATGCCTA
>JAYWGF010000119.1:0-1969 GCA_043778395.1 bacterium
TATTTATTGAGATGTATAATATAGTATATATTTCAGTCTAATACTAAAAGTCACAATATTGACATATAGTATTATTTATATATGACTGCTAGTCTAGTACCAAGTCATATAATTGAAAAAATTGAAAATAATATAATTTTAAAAAAATTTGTTTTTTGTTGTTTTATTTTTTCTATCATGTTATATATTAAAGTAATAAAAGATAATTATAAAAACTTTTTATAATATATTAAAATTAACATTAATAAAATAATAAAAGTGATATATGAAATATATTTATATTTTTCTGTTGGGTTTTGTGAAACTATTTTTCGTTCTCACTGCCTTTGATTATCAATATAATTTCACTCTTCTTTTGTTCAATTTCATAGATTAACAAACCGTTTTCATTGCTTTTGATCATCAATATAATTTCATTCTACCATTGCTCAATTTGATAAATTCATAATCCATTTTCACTGTCTTTGATCATCAATATAATTTCACTCTTCTTTTCCTCAATCTGAAAAAAATATTGTTGATTCTCATTGTCTCTTATCACTAATAATATTATATTCTTCTATTCCTCAGTCTAGTTTACTAAGAGTAAATTTTCATTCCATTTTATCATCAATATAATTTCATTCTACCTTTGTTCAATCTGACATATTTGTAATCCACTTTCATTCTTTTTTATCGTCAATATAGCTTCACTCTTCTATTCTTCAATCTAATCAATTTATAATTCGTCTTCATTGCATCTGATTATCAATGTAATTTCATATCCCCCTTTTTCAATCTAATGAATGCATAGTTCGTGCTAATTTCATTTTATAATTCATATGATTTGATTCTTCTTTTTCTAAATCAGAAAAAACTGTATGCCGTTTACCTTCTCTTTTTCAGTTTATAGTTTGATTGATTTGTGTATTTTCCATTTTATAAAAAAATCAGCTAGTAAATGCCGATATTATAAGTTCTGACTGAAATTTAATATCAGAGTAATTGACGAATATCTCGACTTTTGCTACAAAGTATTATCATAAAAATTCCGTATAGAATAATTGGATTGAGATAATCACCAATTACTCATTCTATTACACGAAAAATTTATATTTATCTAATAACTTTGTAGCTATCGCAATATATGTATTTGCTTAGATTATTCAAGATGTTTTTTGCTAAATATCATAAAGTCAGAATATTTATGATATCACATAATAATTACTCAATCAAAATGTTATAGATTTGATTATTTCAGAGTTTGATGTAAATGATAAAGGAAATTTCCTATCTTGACCAAAAGCAGCTGATAAATCTGAGTCTATAATTCATATAGACATATCTGATGCGTATTTTCCACATGCAGCAGCTCGAGGTAGTCACGCTGCTCATTGTACCCATATATGGTTTGGGTATTTTTTGTCCATATCAACGATAGGCATAAGATCTTTGGTAACTTGAATTCTGCCAGATCGGTAATTATCAAAAGATATATCCTTCAGTATTGGAAATCTTTTTTTGGTATTATTTGTTATATATTTTATGACCGTATCATACAAAACTTCAAATGGTAAAAAGCTACTGATAGGATATCATCCACCTATAAGCATTCTGTTATCTTCAGTAATACGATAATACGTAAAAACCATATCCGTATCCCAGCACATAATATTGCCCTGTGGCATAATTGAGGTTATTTCAGATTCTGTAAGTGGTTCGCTAATAGTCAAAAAGTTCTGTATCCCAAATATATTTTTGGATTTTTCGTCGTCTATTTTTTTGTCAATTTTACCAGCACATACTATCAACTTATCAAATTTTATAGATCAGTAGTTGGTAGTGATCGTGTTTGCAGATATATTTTTGACTTCGGTATATTCATATATTTTTACCCCTAGTCATATCAGTATTTTTTTGAGTTCTTGGCAATATTTTAGTGGATTGATATTGTAGCAGCCAGAATATTTTATAGCAGATTCATAACCTT
>JAYWGF010000120.1:0-1969 GCA_043778395.1 bacterium
GCTATGTCTGATGCATCGCAAACTCAAGGACACCTGAAGTATATATTTACATTGTGATCAAACTGCAAATAGTTATCTCAAAGTAATTATGGATAAAATCTTTGATAAAAAAAATTATAAAAATGAAATTGTTTGGATAAGATCGAATCCAAAATCTAATACTACGAGTATTTTTCCAAACTCTTGTGATGTAATACTTAGATACTCTAAATCAGAAAAATGTTATTTTCAAAAAATATATTCTGAGCATGATGAAAAATATGTAAATCAAGCATATAGACATATAGATAAAAATGGTCGTTATAGATTATTGCCATTAAATAATCCTAATAATAATAGACCAAATTTAACATATGAATTTTTGTGAATTACTAAAGTTTGGAGACGAACAAAGCAAAGAATGGAAAAAGCTTATGAAGACTGAATTATTATACAAAGTAAAAATTGATGAATACCTCAATATAAATTATATTTAGAAGATTCCAAATGAAAAACAGTAACAAATGTTCGAACAGATATTTGACAAGCATCAGGTAATGAATCTCTATGATATCCTACTCAAAAGCCTATTGCTTTGCTAGAGCGTATTCTCAAGGCATCATGTCCTGTAGATGGAGTAGTATTGGATCCATTTTGCGGATGTGGTACGACACTTGCAGCTGCAGAAAGTCTAAATAAGTCAGGATATAACTTATCTCGAATCGGCATAGACCTCACCCCACTTGCTATCAATGTCATAGAAAAAAGACTAGAAGAAGTATATAGCCTAAAATCTGGCAAGGATTTTGTGATAGTAGGCGATCCTGTAGACTACGCCGGCGCTATCAAATTGGCCAAAGAAGTAGATAAATATCATTTTGAAAATTGGGTATTGAGATTACTAAACTGTATACCTAGCAAATATAAAGTCGTATGAGGCAAAGTAATTCCGCTCAAGTGATGAGATGGATGATTTGATGGATTCGCGAGATTTGGTATCAAAGACTGAGACAATAAATGACTCATGGTGACAGAAGTAAAATCTGGCAAAGTCGGTCGTCCACATATAGATATATTTATGCAGGCCATGAAGAGACAGTGAGCAGATATATGAGTTTTTGTAGTACTAGATAAAGCGAGCATGGCTAGAGACTGATATGCAGAAGCATCAAAACAATGATATTATGATTTCAAATGATTTCAAATCCCCAAAATACAAATCCGAAATATAGAAGATCATTTTCATGGTATCAAGCCAAATCTGCCTTTTGGGATGGCGGGACATATCAGATGAAGCAAGCAAAAAACCGAAACTAAAACTTCTCAAGAGAGTTTATTTTAGATATATATGACTTGCAAATATATATACAGAAAATTTTGACTTATATGATTATCTATTTTATAGATTTATATATATCAGCAATATTCTGACTGTATTATATTTTGCCAAGATTTTTGGCCAAAGTTTCGCACTCTATCAAGTCTTTTTCCATTTCGTCTAGTCATTGATTCCAAAAATCAGAAGATGATATATCAATTCACAAATTCATAAACGTATCTTTTGGACTTTGCTTTGATCATACCACAAAAAAATCTTTGACTTTTTGTATATTATTTTTGTCTTTTTTGACCAAAGCTTGTAGTGATTTGCTTATCAATAACCCACCAGCATAAGCATATACATAAAAATAACTCCTAATATGAGACCAATGTATTCGTCGATTTTCAAATCAATTTTGACAATCTACACTGTCACCACAATATGCAGACATCCATTTTGCAAATAGTCATCAAATCTCTTCTCTTCACAAATATCATTTTTCTCTAAAAGAGCTGTGTAATTCTTTTTCAAAATTATAACACGCTATCTGCCTTTGTATAGTAGATATTTGATCCCCCAACCTTTCGAATAATAAATTAAATTTGTCTTCTTCGTTTTTTCAATTTATAAGTTTTTGAAATACAAAATCTTCACAAAATGTGGACGGCG
>JAYWGF010000121.1:0-1965 GCA_043778395.1 bacterium
ACCATATTGGATCAAATCATATGCTTTTTTATCAAGGTTTAAGCCAACGATAATTCTAATCTTTTCTACTCATTCTAAAGATTTATATAAGCTCAAAAACCCACTACTTCTAAAATAGCCGACAAGTACATCAAAAAACTGTGTGCCTTTTGGGAGACTGCTCACAAATCTATCGAGGAGGGTTTTTCCTGACTCGTTTGTGAAGAAGGTCGTATCGGTAGAAATCATACATCTACTTTATTATATATAAACTGACAGAAATATAAACTTTATCAAAGCAAAATCAAGACTACTTATTTGTAAATAAGTTATACTACCAGTACTCAAACAATTCAGTCAGACTGTTCTTCTGATATATATATTCTGATTATTACTTCAAATCATAAAAATATTCTGTAGTTTGATTTTTAGGCAATTATCATAGTAAATTTTTGATGCACTTATAATATCTTCCAAGCTCGTATATATAGATATTTCACTTTCCAAATACAACTCTCATCAATTCAAATCAGACTCTTCATTTATCCATTCTTCTTTTTCTATTATTTCCATTTGATATATATTTTGATTTATAAAATTATTGATTACTGCTTTAGCATTATAATCAGATTTTTTTATTTTCTGTAAGATTTTTCACTTTCAATTTATATTACAGAAAATAGTAATTACACTACTAATAAGATTATACAATTTTATTATCATAACTGGATTTTATAAAATGACTATTGATCTTGAGTCAGAATATTTATAATTTCAAATAAGAAAAAACCTTAGCATTTAGCCAAGGGATTGCATTTAGATATATATTTATTCTTGTGCTCGTCTATCTATCCAACTCCATTTATTTAGATAATGTGTTAAATCTACGCCATTAGTTAGTGATATTTTATTATTGTTTTGATATCTAATTCATATAGCATATCATTGCTGTCACTTTGTTATCTGATTTGCTCATATCATTCAGTAAATATTGAATGATGGTATAATTACATAATCTCTATTTTTGTCTTCTCTTATGATCACAAAAACATAATACATATTAGTAGTATTATATCTTTGAAAAGAACTATTTTTTATAAAAAAACGATAGACCAAATCTTGTCATGAATGAGAGGTTTTTACTTGAATATTAAATAGTTCATTATTCTTAGTAGCTAATATATCAGCTCAAGAGTCCACTGGCATTATAGTAGCATTAAATTGCCTAAATAACAACTCAGTACAGACTGCAAATTCTCATCATTTACCTACAAATCCAGATATATTTCATCATAAGTTATTAACTTCTTGAGTGGTTCTGACATTATCATTCAATTCATTATTTATAATAGAAAAATCTAAGTCATTATTATTTATATTAGAAATATTTTCTGACTCAATAGCTATAGTAGGTTTGTTGTCTTCTAACTCATCTTTGCCTTCTATTATTTCTACTGGTTTTTCTTTTGCTCGATTTATTTCATTATAATATTTTCTCATTATATACATACCATTTCATAGATATACTATATTTGATATGGTTCATTCTCTGGATATATATCTATTGATAGTTGTATTAACTGATAACTCTGGTGTAGGTCAGCCAAATATATATAATCAGTCATTTATTATTTCTTGTGTAATTGATCTATAATTTAGTCAGTTTGGATATTTATCCAATATAGTTATTATAGCCGATAGCATATCCATATTAATATTTTTTTATGAAATAAAAAATAAGTTAAATTCAAAGTTATATGTAAACTTTATAATAAAATATAAATAGTGAGATAGTGAGGATTTGCACCTCACATATACAGCATAGATTTATAAATCTAATTTGTCCCCATGATATAACATGCTATGTTTTTCTTTTCCATCATACCCCGTAACAGTTTTTTATTTTTCTAATACTTATAAAAGTCAGACTATATTTTTTATCTATAAAAAAAGACGACTTATCTCATGAGTCGCCAAACCAATAAA
>JAYWGF010000122.1:0-1955 GCA_043778395.1 bacterium
GTATAATATAGTATATATTTCAGTCTAATACTAAAAGTCACAATATTGACATATAGTATTATTTATATATGACTGCTAGTCTAGTAGCTATATTATTATATATAAATTTGGTATATATATTCAAGAAATAACACAAAATATATACAATAAAAAACTACCAATGATGGTAGTATATATATTATCTGGATTTTATTAATTCTTGTAAGATTGATTCAAGTTCATTTAATTCTTGTAAAATATCACTTGTAAAATTTCAGTTTTGTTTTTCTATTGTATTAGAAAATGTTTTAAACCACTCACTTTTATTTTCTTCAAATTCTTGCTTTGATTTTTCTACCTCATGATTCACTTCCAAATTCATATCAAGCAATTCATTAATTAATTTTTCTTTCTTTTCTTCTGATAAAAACTTATTTTCTGATATTTTTTTTATTGCTTCTCATTGCATAAATTTTAACTCTTCCAGTTCTTTTAATAATTCATCTTTGATATTATTAGCTAATCAATTATATTCAATTTGATTTTCAATCAACTCGCTCTTTTTATCTTCATCTAACTTTGAAATATAAAATTTCCTCAACTCTATCTCATTTTTTATAAAATTTATAAAAGCTGGCTTATTATATTTACCTATAAAATATCACAATAATCATCAACTTATAGCAAGTAAAAACATTCCGCTAATTATGTACGATTCCATAACTGAATTATTGGATTTATGTTCTAATAATCATGTTATAGCTCATATAACAATTCACGATACTACACTAGCAAACGTCGCATAAAGATTTATCAAGGTTCTATCACGAGTATATATACTATTTCGCTTACTTATTATTTTTTTATTATTTATCTCAAAATTAGCATCAATATTACTGTTTTTGATATTTGGATTAATTCATTTCATGATATATATATTTATGATAAAAAAACATTCACAATATAATTGTAAATATAATTATTTTGCTTTATTTGTCAATAGATTATTATGAATATATATCATAAAAAACTTGTCTTTTGGATACAAATCATTATATACATGATATGTTCTGGCTAAGTATATATAGTTTCAAAAATATACTAAGTCAATAAAAGTCAGTATATATCTATAATATAAATATATATAGCGGTTAATAGAAAATAATTGCATGTATATTTTTATCGGATTTTTTTGTTTTTTATATATAAATAAATTTATTATGCAAATCAGAAAAGATTGAAATAATTTGATAATTGACGATTTTTTAGTAATTTGAGAAAATAGACTAGAGGGTTATGTATTTTTGTCTACCAAAATATGACCAAAGATGAATTACAAAAAAACAGATTATAAATACATAGATTATCCTGGCGAATATGAGCTTGATGATATATATATCATATGTACAAATGATGAAGATAAGCTAAATTACAAGATAAAACTAAAAGATATGTGTATATGATATATACAATCTTCAAAGTTTGTGAAAGAAAGTTTTGTAGAAGAAATAGACGAACTGATAATGACTACAGAAGAGCTAATAAATAAATTATCAAAAACGGATTTTGATGGGAATATACACGATGCTAGTAAGTTATAAAGTCAGAATATATCTGATATATCCAATAAAAGCATTGAGTGTAGTCTATATCATATTTTTAAGATTTAGGTTTTACAAAAAAAAAGTATATATTTATCAAATTTTTAGATAAAATGTCAGAAAGAAAACAAGATCCAAGATCAAATATATGGAATAAACTTCAAGATGAAATAAATGATTTGCCAGATTCTTTGCAAATAATACTAAAAGATGGTTACGGAAAATGATCAATCAAAGAAGACGAAATAATATATGCAATAGATGATATAGATGCCAAAGATAAAGTTTGGGATAGATTTTTGGGATTATGTGATAAGTTATCTATCAAGATGGTGACTATAGAAGAGATAATAGAAGAAGAAACCAAAAAAATTA
>JAYWGF010000123.1:0-5420 GCA_043778395.1 bacterium
TTTGACAGCATGATATTTAGGACGCATATATGCGTCCCTACTGACTTTGGGTAAAATTGCATTTTTTGATAACTTTTTTCGATAACAGATTGGTAGGGACGCATATATGCGTCCTATTTTGCATCACACGATTATCATCAGATATGCATCATCTTACAGATATTTCTTCATTATATATATTTGATGGAATTGCATTAGGATGCATATACGCATCCCTACACCGTCGTGAAGATATATATATTTTATATACATCTTATCACCAAAATCAATCCTCTTTCCAATTTTTGGGATTATTTGCTATGTAATTGGATATGTTTTGATATTCTTCATCTGTTCTGATAATACGATCATGATATCTACCCTGTCGGCTAAATGTTATATTATGCATTTTTGCAAATTTACTGACTCATATTTTGAATCCACGAATTATATCTCACAAAGATCATTCTTGATACTCAAATTTGGATTTATATATATTATCATTTGGTATCAATTCATCGTTATTTATAACCAATACGCCATGTATATGATTTGGCATACATACAAAATCTCGTAATTCTACATTTTGATGATAATTGGGTATATTTTCTCGACATGTATATATATATTTTCATAAATCATTACAAATCATGTCTTCGCCTACCATCTTACCAAAATAATGTTCACGATCTTGTGTACAAATAGTGATAAAATATGCACCAGATTGTCTATAATCATATCATACCAAACGAGGAGATTTGCGTTCATAAAACGGCATTTTTGATTATTATAATATATATAAAAATTTTATAATGTAGGGACACATATATGCGTTCTAATACATTATATGAAGATATGTATACGCCCTATTGAATAAAATACATCCTCATATAATCCAATAAAGAATATGACACACATAATTTTATACATCATATAATTAGGACGCATATATGCGTCCCTACTACGCCGTCATGAAGATATATTATCTTATTGTTTAATTTTTTTAATAATAAATTCGGTAGGGACGCATATATGCGTCCTATTGCACTATATGTATCATATCATATATCTCATTATTAAATACATATTATTTATTCTCAAATAGTGTATCATTGTAATGATCATTATTTTTTGATTTATCAAAAACATTTGTAGATATTTTATATTTTGCAAAAACTTTTTTTCTTATGTCTAGGTGAAATTTTAATATATTATCATTATGAATAATGCCCCACCCTTTTGATCCAAGCCTTTTGGTTTTGTATTTTAATATTGGTAATCGTATTTTGCCTATTAGCAGGTTATAAAATTTGCCTATATATTTGTAGCTACATATATTTTCCACAAATTCCTTAAATTTAGTATTACCTGTAAATAAATTATTTACCAGATATATATTTTGTGTAAGTTTGATATTTGGTAAAAAATTAGTAATCCAGTGATTCGCTTTGTATACATCATCTATATTTCTAGAATTTTCAGCATACAAAGGCACAAAATGCACTATCCAATATATCAATAATATATCCACTGGCATTATAGATATATGGTACAAATTCATATTATCTGCAGATATATAACAAGATAAGCAAAACTTTTTGGCTTTTTTAGTTTTTGTAACTCTCAACCCTAATATACCAAATATAAACCGGCTCCAAAATCTTGCCAATCGTATATATCATGGCTTGCTTATTATCACTAAGTCTATATCGCTACTTGCATTCAGAGAATTGAAAGTCAGACTATTCGCTATATATATATTTCTCACAAATGGGATAGATCTATACAATCGACCATATTTATTGATATAAAATATATAATCTGACATCATATTATCATGTTCTTTTCGAGAAAATTTTGTCAGATCATCTTTTTGAGAATCTAGATTAGCTTCATTGTTAATATTTTTTTCACTCAACCAATAAAAATCCGATACCTTTGATGGCGTCGGATATTTCATAATATCATAAAATATTGTTGGTGAAATGTATTTATCCATTGGCAAAAATATATATATTGGGTAGTATATTTTCAAGTCTTAATATAGATAATTTTATGAACTATATATATATTATCAATAAAAAAATCTGCCTTAGCAAATTTATATTAGGGATATATTATATTCCACCGTAAAAATATTCGTTTACTATCTTGCCATCTTTTACTTCATATTTTGCCATTTCACTACCATTCAGGTGCTTGATATTTTTTATTATTTTATCTATTCATATTTCTATAAATATATTATCTCAATGCACCATAGGTTTATTTACAAATTGATTTTTATGATGTTTTTATTTCTCAAAATCAATCTTTCTTTATCTTTTCTACCAAACTTAAATCTCAAGTTTGTTTTATTTTGCCATTTTCCATAAGTATTACTTCGTCTATATATATATATTCCAAAATCTGAAAATAATGAGTTACTATTATGAATGTATTCTCGCCGCTATCATAAGTCTTTAGCAATTCTGCTACCGCACGAAATGCATCCACATCTAGTCCACTATCTACTTCATCTAGTATTATATATTTTGGCCTCAAAAGCTTTAGTTGTAAAATTTCTATCTTGCGCTTTTCACCACCACTAAATCATACATTCAAATCTCTTCGCAAAAATTCTTTATCAATTCGCAAATCCACCATAAGCGGTTGAATTATTTTTTTGAATGATACAAAACTTTCCTTTTTTTCAAATCTTGTGTTGTATATTTGTCTCAAAAACTCGAATAATTTCACTCAAGCAATTTCGGGTATAGATTGCATAGCCACAAAGATTCACATTTTGGCTCTGACATCGGGTCATAATTCATTTATAGATATATATTCTTCAGTTTTATCTATATTTTTTATATCAGGTATATATTTTGACTCCATTAGTATTTGACCATTTGTGATTTGATATTGTGGATGTCATGCTATACTCATAGCCAAAGAGCTTTTACCAGAACCATTTTTGCCAAGTATACAGTAATTTTTGCCAAGCTGTAAGTCTATATTTATGTCACTAAGAATTTGTTTAGTTCATATACTTACAGATAAATTTTTTATTTTCATAATGATTTTTTGCTATAAATTTAGTCTAAAGTTTATATATTATGTTGTTATTTTCAATTACAAAAAATATATCCATTTTTTTATATCAAATATATCACAAAAAACTATATATTTCTTTTTTCTTGAAAATAAGGTCAGAATATATATATATCTTTATATGGATTTGTAGCTCAGTTGGTAGAGCAAAGGACTCTTAATCCTCTGGTCAGGGGTTCGACTCCCCTCAAATCCATTTTTTGTTAATTAAAAAAATAAATAAAACTATATCATTTACAGTATAATAAATACATCAAAAGCATAGTCTGACTTTATGATATTTTGATCAGAAGTGTTTTTATTTTTGTTTTTGTATTATCAAATTTATGAATTCGCGTATAATCAAAAAATTTTATATATCCATTATTTCCATAAAATTTTCATAAATATCATTTTTCATATGTATTATATTCAAGCATAGAATATTTATATCATTTATTTTGGGCATATTTTTCATGAAATAATAATAAATCACTTCATATATTTTGCTTACGATATTTTGGATATATATATAATCAGTCTATATAATTAATTTCATCTAAAGATATATTTTTATCAAGTTTACTCAAGGTAGAGTTTAATAGTTCAAATCAATAATTTCTAATAATATACTCATCATCTATATTTACATTTTTACTAACAACAAATCAAACGTATTTATCATTATCTACAGCTATAGATCATATATATCAAGAATT
The DNA here is from genome assembly GCA_043778395.1 of bacterium. Lineage (GTDB taxonomy): Bacteria > Patescibacteriota > Gracilibacteria > Absconditabacterales > Absconditicoccaceae > JAYWGF01. The sequence continues at coordinate 3,771 of JAYWGF010000123.1, forward strand.
TTTATAAAAATTATTCCAAGTATTTATCCACGACCAATCAAAATCATTTCACAAATCATCACCACAACAAAGATGGTAATACATTTTTGACTTCTCAGTTATATCAAGTCAATCATCGGGCATATATTTTATATTTTTATCCATTTTCGTTTCATTATTTCTTATAAAGTCAGATTATTTTTCTAATATATCCAAATCTAGCTGTTCATGACATCATGAGCTACGGACAGCATTTTATCACTCACATGTGTGTATATTTGAGTAGTAGTAATAGATGCATGTCAAAGCAACATCTGCACTTGACGAATATCTATTCATTTGGTCAAAAGCTTGGTAGCAAAACTATGTCTTAGTGTATGAGGTGTAGTTTTTTTGGTTATTCAAGCTGATTTGACATAATATTGGACTATATCTTCTACTGAAGAACGAGTCAGGCTATTCCCATTATTTATATTATTTGATAAGCTGACAAATATATATTTGCTATTATTAGTCAATCATCTGCGAATTTCAAGCCGCTCGGTCATAGCTTCCATAGCCATATTGGTCATAAATACACTGCGAAGTTTACTTCATTTGCCTATTATGCTAAATTGTTTTTGCTTATCCAAATTAGGATCATCTATGCGTATATCATCATAAGTCATGCTGCACAATTCGGACACACGCAGTCCAGTACCATACAATATATGTAATATAGCCAAATCTCTAGCCCTTTTAGTCAAGTTATCAGTGTATATATATGGCGCTTCTAGTATCATATCTGCCTCATACTCCTCCAAAAAAGAAGGATTATTAGCTCATATTTTAGCAATTTTAAGTCTTTCATGAGATATACACTCTATATCATAATCTGCACAAAATTTCAATAATGTTCTCAGGGCAATTATATGATAATTTATAGTTTTTACACTCAATCATTTTTCTTTGAGATATAATTGGTACAATCATATATCTATTTTATTGATAAGTTTTACATCTTTATCTCACCACCAACCCAAAAATCTTCCAAGCCAGTGCATATAGTTTTCTATAGTTTTTTTGCTTGCATTTTTTATTATCTCTAATTCATTTTTATACAATTTGATAACGTCACTAAGATTGTGCATGTATATATTATATATATATTATTTTGATTTTCAAATATATATCACTATGGTTTTGTATTTATTATTATATAAGCAAAATATTCTGACTTAATTTTTTTATAAACTCAAGATAAGATAACATATTTACAAATTATATTTACAAATATATCATCAAATCTTAAGTCAGAATATATCTATGATATATAAAAATCAATTATAATTATCTAAAAAAAAGTTTCTTGTAAATAAGCTCTACGAGTATATTTATGGCATTGCCATTTGACTGTCATCTTCATGACATACTATATTGTGTATAGCGAATATGCACTGGTACTTCTGCATAGTTTAGTCATAGTCTAGTGTATTCATCTATCAGCTCATTTGCGTAGCTAGTAGTATCTGTATAGATTTGAATCTTTTGGATAGCTTTTAAGGTAAAGCACTTATATCCATTGTGTGAATCTGTCACTAATTTTCCACTAAACATATACGTTATCAATCTAGCTCACCATAATATAATTTTACGAAAAACTGGTATATTTTTGGCCTCTCCGCCATTTAC
>JAYWGF010000124.1:0-1937 GCA_043778395.1 bacterium
GTTTAGACAATTACAATTTAATAATTGGAAGGAAGTAGAACAATCGTTATTATCATATATGTATCGCTATAATAACATAACGAAGCATTGATCGTTATGGGCGGAGCTCATAACGATCCTAGAACAAAAATTACATCAGCCCAAATAGTTTATTGATGCACACAACCTGAAGGAAATCTACATGTAATGTATGTAGTTTGTTGGCGATTTGCTGTGATTGTGGTCAAAAATCTCCATCTACACGAAGTACATCAAATTCATCATGATCCATATGGTGTGCAGCGATGGCGACGTTTGTGATCTGTTGTATTTTCATTGATTTTTGAGCTTTTAGTGTATTGATTGGCCGATTTGATGCAGCTCTCAGACCACTTGTTTTGATAGTATCCACATACATATCCTGAAATAATTCAAAACTAAGTCAGGTTATTTTTTTGTAGTCTGATTCTATTTTGGCATTCAAACTATTTGATCGATCCTTGATAGATTGGATATCATCTACTGATTGCATATTTTGTACTTTTTCGACAAAAGCTGTATTGTGTATATTAGTAGTCAATGCGTTTTGCTGTAGGACTCAAGATATAAACTCTTGCGGATGTGGCTGTGGCAATGAAGCTACATAGTTTTTACTTGTACAAGTACCCCTTTATTACTATAATCTTTGACTTTTTTTAATACAGTTTTTGACTTTTGTACTTTTCATTTGACTATCTTTTTAGGCTTTGATGGTGCTTCAATTTTTTGTTTGATTATTTTGATCGGTATATGTATATGTCATTCTTGTTCGAGTTGATCCAATAATGCAGTTATTTTTTTGTATGTATGGTTTTCAAATCATGAGATAATCTGATCACAAATATTTTTTCCTTCATTATATACTTCACATGCTTGTGTATATGGATGTTCGATGTTGTCGATAATTTTTGGATACAATCATTGTGAATTTGCCATACCAGTTAGATCTTTGTTATGTTTATCGAGTATTTTTCTATATTTGATATAATAATCGTTATACATTTTTTGCACATCTTTTGGTTCGCATTCACCAGATTTAGATTGTTCCAAAAATTTATTATATTCTTGATTCAATAGATATTTGAGATATATCGCTGAAAATGCACGAGAGTATTCTCACTGATTTTCTGACAATGCAATTTCCCCATTTTTGATGTCTGATTCACATTTTTGAGTATCATCATATCACAATATCTTGTATAGTTGCTCATATCATGTTGGAGTATTGATTTTTCGTTGTGATACTGAGTGTACGAACAATTCAAAGTTCTCTGGTTGTTGTGATTGCATCAAACTAAAAAATTCTCATGGTATATCAATGTCTTTTTTATTGATTTGAGTAGGTGATATGCTGGCTTTGCTAGGTTGTAGATTTGCATACATCAAATCATCGAGCCCACGCTCTTTTGCACTACCAATAAAATCTTGAGATTTGAGAGCTTCTTCGGATGTGATCACATCAGCATATCTGGATATAAACTCGTCAATCATAAAATCACTTATCATATTCTCATGCAATTCTTCACGCAATGAATGTGTAATCTTAGTAGTATCACTATCATCGATATTATTATTGCTCGTGACGATGTCTTGTATTTTTGATCAATCTTTTTTGTATTCGAGATACGAATTTTCCAAAAATGTTCACTTTCGCAGTTTATTTTTTTGAATATAACGATTTGCTTCAAGTGATCCAATGCCAACAATCAATCAAATACCGAAAACTTTTGATATTTGTTTTCAAATCTTTTTAGTTCTATTGCATCGTGATTTTGGATCGTTTTTGTCACATGGAGGTGGGAAGTTCATGGTTATATTTTTAGGGTCTAGACTAGTTTAATTGATATTATTTATCATTAATACTAGTATATGACTACTAAAAACCCTTATAGAAAAAATGCTCATTTTTGATCATCACA
>JAYWGF010000125.1:0-1913 GCA_043778395.1 bacterium
CTAAATACCATTATTATATATATCCCATTACTTTGCAACTTCGTTGCACCGTGTCCAGCTAAAGCTGGGGGTTTTAAACCCACTACGTGGAAATAAATATATTATTAGTAACTAAATATTTGATATTATAGTAAATATATTTTATAATTTCCAATACTTCATATCGTTTATAATTTGATTATGCAATAATCACAATGATCATATGATATATATATCGCTTATATTTATTCATTTTGCTCTAGCTCACATAAAAAGCTCGTATCATCATATCAATATAAAAGGTTTATCAGATATCAGTCACAGTATCTTCCCAAAGCCACCTGTGATATTTTCTACATGTATATCGTATTCTTTATTTATTTGATTTTTGATAATTTCATCAAAATAACTTTTGGATTTATTTTTACTATTACTATAAATATATATATAAGTACCATCTGTGTTTTTTATGAAATTTTCAAAAGTAGTAATATTATGTATTTGGGGTATAGATATAGGATATTTTTGCTGAGATGGTATATTATTTGTATATATATTTTGACCAATTTGGTCATAAATAGTAAAAAATACCACTTTATTTTTTTTGAAAAAATCCTTAAATTCATCATATGTAAGATAATTGTTATTGTTTAGGTATATATATTGTCGATATCACTGATAGTCTGTCTTTAGAGACACTGTAGTAAATTTGGTAAATATATTCTGAATTTTGAGAATTTGTTCTGCAAGAAGATCATAGTCTTTTCATAAAAAGTCAGAATATTCTGATAATATCTCTATCTTATCTATAATTTCCACAAAAAGTTTTTTGGAAGTTTGGAAGTCGCTGTTATTATTTCATATTTGTTGAATTTTGTATCTGCCATCATCGTCGTGTCTTATATTAGTCAGATAATGCTTCATTTCTATATTTATATTGGCAAAAAAAACTAGAAATCTATCGTAAATTATATTTATTTGAGCAACTACGCCATTTGATTTTTTATCAATATTTGGATTTTTAAGTTTTTGAATTTGGAATAATTTATGGTATTTATATCTTATATTATCTATAATATATACCATATTCATAATGTCTATGGGCTTACTGATATATTTTAGCATACTGCTATATCGCCAATCGTTATCCATAAAAATAATAGTATAATCTGACAACATATCATTTTCAATATTTGCAAAAAGTCAAGCATGCGTAGTCAATATTATATTTTCAGAACTAATCTGTGAATCTTTGCGGATTAAGTTATATATTTGATAATCTGATTCACTGTTTAGGTCAAGTACTGATAGTCAAGCCTTGTGATGAGAGATATATTTTAGCAAAAAGCCAATTTCCGCAGTGTCTAGTTTAGTTTTTATCCAATTATCAAGTAAATCATTATCAATTGTTTGACCAGGTTTCAAAAAACCAAAACCTTTGATATTATTATTTATGAGTATAGTTTTTATGATTTGAAGTTTTGAATTTGAGTTTGTAGCTAATATAATTTTGTCATTTTTGATAATGTCCAATATAAAAAATTCCAAATCTACATTTCACATATATATTTTTTTAAAAAAATCTTGTTTGGTTAAATTACATATAGGTTCTCAAGAATTATTTGACTTTGGTGAAAAAATTTTATTGAAATGTGGTATGTGATATGATATATCTATATTATGCCACTCTCCAAAAGTAGACCAAAACTCATCAATGCAAAAATGATTTACTATCCAAGGATATGATAAAGTCAGACTATGTATCTGATCTACAAGATAATGAAAAATTGCCAAATTTATACTAGTGTCATACATAGCGTCGTGATGTTTTTCTTCAATTATAGGAATTATATCAGATATATACTGACGATATATGCTTACGGAGTTATTTAGATAATTATGGATAGATTCTTGAGAATAACTTGGCAAATAGT
>JAYWGF010000126.1:0-1911 GCA_043778395.1 bacterium
CTACAATCACGGCAACGAAATCTTTGTCATCAAGATTTCAAAACTCCGTTTTTTACGATATTATTTTTATTGCAAAATATGCAATTTTTACTTGATGACATCTAGCATATATTTAGATAAAATATCATATATATATAAATAAAATATTCTGACCAAAAAGTTTTTATTTTTTTGTAAGTCAGAATATATTTGATATAATAAAATATAATATTATTGATAGTTATTTGTTTATAAGTGCATTTCGCTTTACTTGCAATAAGACTCTATATTGTCGACAAAGTTGCAAAATACCAAATAGCGTAGTAGTCACTATATATATACCTACTCAAGACTGTAATGAATATACAAAATAAGCCATAAGAGCGGCCATAATGTAGTTCATACTTCACATCATACCAGACATATCAGGCATTTGTGATCCATTTGGTAATGCTTGAGCAACAGGTTTTGCTTGTTGAGCCTGAGTCATTTTCATTATAGCAAATTGTGCAAATATCAATCATGCACACATTATGGCTAGTACTATATTAGCGGTACCGTGTTTTGATAGCAAGTCTACTCCCAAAAAAGTAGTCTGCACATTTGATATATTATGAACTAAAGGCTGCAAAAAGCTATATACATTTTTTATGTCAAGTTTACCTGCATCATGAGCGATACTTATTATAATCTGATACAACGCTATAAAAATTGGTATTTGCACCAATAATCATATGCATCATTTTAGTGGAGCCATACCTCACTCTTTCATAAGTTTCATAGTTTCAGATGATAACTTTTCTTGATTATCTTTGTATTTTTCTTGAATTTCTTGAAGTTTTGGTTGTATATCTGTCATATGTTTGCTTACGTTATTGCCTGCAGAAGTAACGGGCATCATTAGCAATCTGACAGTTATAGTAAGCAAAATAATAGATAATCATAAATTACCCGAAGTTATAGCTAGATATATTATCAATATACCATAAATTGGGTATGTTATGAATTGCTTTCATAATATGTATATAGGATTCATAGTTAGTGTAACAAATATAAATTTTCACTAAAAATAATATATATATGTTTATTGAATTTTCAATGAAATTATTAATTAACAAAAAATCACTAACATCTTCTTGATATTTTATGATTTTTGTATAAAATAATTTTGTGTAATAATCAGACAAAAGTTTTGTATTTTTGTAAATACAATACAAATACTTGACTATATATATCATATATTATTTACGATTTGTACTTATCATAAGTATTATAAAGTAAAAATTATATGAAATATTTTTTGATGATTTAGCTACTTCACATTTATATTATATATATATTTTACTAATTGTCAAATAAAAATATGAAAAAAAATAATGATATTTCAAAATTTAAGTTTGGTAGATACATACTAGTTATAGTAGTAATATTTTTATTATTTGTATTTAATAAAATAAATATAGAAAGCCCAATAGTAGTAAAAAAATGAAATACGTATACTGATGTATATAATCAATTATCACGATTAGATCGTATATATGTCAAAATATACAGCAAAACACGTACACTAAATCTTCGTGAGCTAAAGCCATGAATATTCAATTTTACTTGAAATTTTACAAGTAGTGAATTTTTTGATAATTTAGCAAAATGAACTGAAAATACTGATCATATAAATCTAAAGTTGACTATACTAGAATGATGGAGTATATATGATATAGATAATTTGTTGACTTCAAAATGACTAATACAAAAAGGTGAATACATCCAATACGTATCTTCAAGTCAGAATATATCTAATCTAACAAAAAATTATCCATTTATATCAAATGATGTAAAAACTCTAGAGTGATATTTGTATCCAGATACATATATTATCAACAAGCAAAATCCAGCAATTGCTCAATTGATCAAGCTTCAACTAAATAATTT
>JAYWGF010000127.1:0-1911 GCA_043778395.1 bacterium
ACTGAACACGTTTTGATAGATGATGATATGATGTTGAGTGATACAACAATAGATGATGATATGATGTAAAAGGATATAACAAAGAATGATTTGATAAACAGGGTTACGACACTGAAGGATTTGATAATCAAGGCTATGATATAAAAGGATATGACAAACAATGATTTGATAATCAAGGATACGACGCTGAGGGGTATGATAGAATATGATATAACCATAATTGATATGACAATGGAGGGTATAATAATAGGTGATATAATCATAGATGATTCAATTCACTATGATTTTGTGAGGACTGAAGTCTATATGATGCAAAACTTAGAGACTCAAACTGAAAACATATTGAGTCATTTTACCCGAGCGATCTATCCAAGAATATACCCAACAGCTTAATTGGTAAAAAATTTTGATATGGCGAAGAAAAAATTGAATCGATAGTTGACGGCCAGATAAATATTGATTACGTTTTGTATATACAAAATATACAATGAAAATTGGTGAAAAAGAAACGACCACTAGACAAGTACGCAAATGATCCTATTGTGATAATCTTAGACAAAATAATTATATATCTTGAAAATAATGATAACGAATTAGCATTGGAAATAATACATGACAATAGTCAAATACTAGAAAGTACACAAAAAGAGTACAATTATTGTGAGAAATTTAGCGCACCATATCAAGGATGAATTATAGTAGATTTTAGTGTACTTCAAAGAGAATTCAAAGAAAGAAAAGAAATGGTAGAGAGGAAAAGTAGCAACCATAATTTAGATGTTAGAAATATTCAGAAGTTGAAATATGCATATATCTTGGAGCAAGCTCATTGAGATATACAAAAAGAAAAAGAAATCATTGTCTATTCTCACAGAATGTTAGGCCGAGAAAATCCTCCATATACTTTGACAGAAAACATAAAAGTACAAATAAAAACTAATTTTTGATACGGATCCAAAAGCTATTTTCGTACATTATTGACATACAAAGATATTGATATCATACTCTATTCTGATCGGATAAACTATTATGATTGAGAATTTTCACAGTTATTAGAAGGAACTTTTAGTTATGAATCTTTCAATCAAAACTGGGATCAGGCTATCACAGATATGATAAATTTTTCAAATTATGCTCTTGAGTATGGTGAAGATCAGTTTATAGAACATTATATCATCGGTCAAATTAATTGATTTATCACTTGATTGTATCGCATCTTGAATACAGACGTCAAAACTACTGATAAAAATCAATTATTTGAGGTCAATCAATACAGACAGCTAATAATGGAACATAAATTCTTCAAAATAGTAAATGCATTAGATGCAATAGGCAAGATATCAAAACTACCAGAAATTATTCAAAAAAAAGTTAACGTTGACAGGATAAAAGACATATATCTTGATGTCAAAGAACAAGCTCGTCTATATCTAGATAAATTAAAAAACGATAGAGAAAGCATAATTCAAGAATGAAAAGAAAATAAAAATAACTATAATTATCGAGAAAAGCAAAAAGACCACTATCGAGCTTCTCGAAGTATTCTATCCCAAAAAAAATCAATTTCAGTGCAGATATGATGAGTGAAAAAAGAGATAATGTCTCTAAATCAACAAAATAAGGAAACAATAGATATTTTTAAAAATTATTTTAACCTAAATAGATATTATCAAGATAAATATAGGATAATATATACTAGTATCACACAAATACAGGATCTACTAGATAGATCTCCGTTTTAATAGTCAATAAATCAACTAATAGGGACTTCAAAAGACTTGACTGTACAATGATATAGCATTGAAAAATGCTTAACCCAAACCTACAATGAAGTTTGCGTATCCATCCAAAACACCTCTCGGATGTGTCCATCAAGATCCTCAAAATCCTTGCCATACATAAATCAGTGAT
>JAYWGF010000128.1:0-5286 GCA_043778395.1 bacterium
AACATTATTTCGCCTAGCGGCTCTATAATTTTATTCTATAATCTTTTTTTATCAAATGTGTTACCTTAATTGCTGCAATTATTACAATATATGTCAAATATTGTTCTGTTGCATAATTAGGGTAACACTTTGACTATAGAAATTCTTGCAATTTGTATATATTGCGGTCATAAATTACTCAAAAGCTAGGTGTATCAATATCTACAAAAGTAGAAATTATATATATATTGTGGTCTACAAAATGACAGCAATATTAGCAAATCTACAAAAGTAGAAATTATATATATATTGTGGTCTAAGGGTGGAGCATTTTATGAAGCCACATCTACAAAAGTAGAAATTATATATATATTGTGGTCCAAACACCTATTAATAAACTACTAGAAATCTACAAAAGTAGAAATTATATATATATTGTGGTCGATTGCGTGACGATGAAGATTGGGGTAAATCTACAAAAGTAGAAATTATATATATATTGTGGTCCGCTTAGTTGTTCATGTATTTGTAGCACATCTACAAAAGTAGAAATTATATATATATTGTGGTCGTCATTTGTGTTTGTTTGTATAGGTTAATCTACAAAAGTAGAAATTATATATATATTGTGGTCATGGAATATCTACCTGTATAACTTGTGGAGATCTACAAAAGTAGAAATTATATATATATTGTGGTCCTGACATTTTAAGCCAGCAGGTCAAAGCCATCTACAAAAGTAGAAATTATATATATATTGTGGTCAAATACATATAATGACTCCAGAACAAAATCTACAAAAGTAGAAATTATATATATATTGTGGTCATATAACAAATCATATTACCTATATGGATCTACAAAAGTAGAAATTATATATATATTGTGGTCTTTGTGAAATCTTTTTGTATACACTCAAATCTACAAAAGTAGAAATTATATATATATTGTGGTCAAGTAATAGTTACAATAGACTGTACACAAATCTACAAAAGTAGAAATTATATATATATTGTGGTCCTCACATTAAAGATGTTTGAAATTTAGATATCTACAAAAGTAGAAATTATATATATATTGTGGTCAAGATTATTGTAGAAGTAAAAATAAATGTTATCTACAAAAGTAGAAATTATATATATATTGTGGTCGTCAGCTCTTATTTTTAGCCTCCATATATCTACAAAAGTAGAAATTATATATATATTGTGGTCATTATAGATATAAAAAGTTGTAATCATCTACAAAAGTAGAAATTATATATATATTGTGGTCTAACATTAAACAAGTCAATGCGATCAATCTACAAAAGTAGAAATTATATATATATTGTGGTCATTTACACCAAAGTCATATGAGCTTAATATCTACAAAAGTAAAAATTATATATATTATCGTCTATATCATATATAGATAGGAGTGAAATAGAGCCCAAAATCATAGATCAAATTATGGAATCTGCATAATATATATTAACAGATTATCTGACTTTACAACAAACAAAAAAAATTCTGTCTTTAGCGAGATAGGATTTTTTTTAGATTATATATAATCTGACCATATTACACTACAAAAAATTATTTAGTCTAAATTAAGGTATATTACAAATGATACTACGAATTTCACCAACTTTCTATCAAAAAATCTCCATGATTTTTTCAGGCCGGGATTTCTTTTTCCGATATATAATAAAGTTTATTTTTGGTACGAGTAAGAGCTACATAAAATAGTCTTCTTTCTTCGTCTTTCGCATCTTCAATGGTTTCTCAGAATATAGCATTGAGTTCATTATCTGGATGAAGCATAGGATATAAGCCTTCTTCTCAAATTCATAATATAATTATAGTATCTGCTTCCAATCATTTAGATTGATGTATCGTCTTAACTGATATTATTTTTTCAAGATTATTTTTTATTTTTTTCCTTATATCTGGTTTTTCAATTTTCAATTTTTCTATTATTGAAATATATAATAAATCAATTAAATGATTTTGAATATCAAAAGTAGTAAACTCTGATTTTCAATTTTCTCGATGATCCACTCAATAAAAAAGTTTATTTGATCTATGTAATATCATTACATCAGAAATCTTTTTTTTTATATCATGATTATCACTATTTATATCAAAAGAATTTGAATAATTTTTATCTTTTATAAATATATTATATAAAGTTCTTATCAGTTGAGCATATTCAGAATTTTCCTTCGGGACTATTATTATTTTTTCTTTTTTATTATTTTTTAAGACTTCTATTATTTCAAAATTTTTATAATGAATTCCAAATAATTTTGCAGTATCTATATCGGTCGCATACATAATGTTTTTTCTTTTTCAATCAAAATCATGCCAATCTTCTTTGATTTCCATATCTTCTGATATATATCATACAATTTCTCATAACTTATTTCCAGATTTTCACTTTGCTCACTTTCAAAAACCTATCATAAAATCATTTGAAAATGATATAATTTTTTCTGGACTACGATTGGTTTCCAATAAATCATAAATCTTTCATCATTCAAAATACTTTTCATATTCTTCAATATATGTTATTTTAGATCCAGCAAATGTATTAATGAGTTGCCAATCATCTCATACGTTTATTATATATACATTTGGATTAATTAACCTAATTCAATTTAATAAATCATAAAAAAGTAAAGAAAAATCCTGATACTCATCCACTAAAATATATTTTATATTTTTAATATATTGAAATTGATCTTGATTATTTATTGGATTTTTTCATATCTTAAATTGAATATCTTCAGACTTTTTTGATAATAAGGATAGAGTATCTCAACATTGCTCAAGTAAATCATTAAAATCTTTTTGCTTGGTTAAAGTAAGTTTCAACTCATAGCGTTTTAGTATTTCTATTGCATAATCGTAAAAAGTACATTGTTTTTCACTGTAAAGATTTTTATTTTTTTTATATTCTATTTCTAGATTTTCATAAGAAAATTTATTTTGTTTTGCTTTCTGCGCAAATGATGTAATTTTTTTAGTAAACTCGTTTATAAATTTAATTTTACATTTAGCAAATAATTTTTCATTACTTAATTTTTCACATATAATTCAATGGGATTCAAGTCTCTGTTTTATAATATATTCAAATAGCTCTCTTCTATCTATTGCTTTATAATTTATTTCATTAATTTTAAAATCTATAAGATATAATCTTTTTTCTTTATAATACTGCTCTTTTCGGATCATATTATTTTTATATTGAACTTCTGATGGTCTTCACCAAAATTCAATCAACACTTTCCATTTTTCAAATCTTGGTGACTGCATAATTGCGAATGGATCTGAATATTTTTGTTGATTATTTTTTTGAATTATTGCATTATTTTCAATCCATGATTTTTGTAATGATGTTATTGTAAAATCTGGCCTAATTTGTCTTCTTATTCAATTTCTATCTTTTAATAGTTTATGTGATGCTGGATGTTCATATTTAAAATCAATATTATGCTCAAAAAGAAAATCAGAAATCCATTTTTCGGCAATTGATTTTACCCTTACTCAATTTAAACATACCTCTGATTTTTCGTTTGCTCTATAATAATCATAGATATCTTCTTTTCTATTTCGTAATATAGATTCTCCTAGCTCTTCAATTTCTTTACGAAAAAAATTATATAATTTACTTTTATGATTATCCCAATCATTTTCAATATATTCTTTGATAATTTGTTGAGTAAAATTAGACAATGCTTTATCCTGGTCTTTTGATTTATTATCATCAAATAATAATTCATATTTTTCATTTACAGTTTTTGAAAGTATTTTTCAAGCAAAGCTATGAAAAGTCATGGAAGAACAAAAATTCCTTACTCATACTTCTTGAGTTTTTTTCATTAACTCTGAAGCTGCTTTTTTGTTAAAAGAAAATGCTAATATTTCATTTGAATCTACTCAATATTTTTCTGTCAATAGTTTAATCTTATATTTCAAAAATGTTGTTTTGCCAGTCCCAGCTCTTGCTTTTATAAGTGTATATCTACTCATATCAGCTAATATTTTATATTTTTCATCATTAAGTTTTGTGCAATTAGGATCTTCAAAATATAATTTTATATACTCTTTTTTCTTATTATTATACTCATCTAAGTTTATACACTCTATTCACTGATTTTCAAATATCTTATCAGCTTTAACAAAATCAAATAGCTCTAAAAATGATTTTATGTATTTGTATATGTATGGGCTTTTTATATCTTTATATTCATCTAAGTTTATACACTCTATTCACTGATTTTCAAATATCTTATCAGCTTTAACAAAATCAAATAGCTCTAAAAATGATTTAATCTGTTTATGTATATATGGACTTTTTATATCTTTATATTCATCCAAATCTATTATCTCTTGATTTTGAAATAAATTATCAGCTCAAATAAAGTTATAGCTAGAAAGAAGTCAATTTATATTTTTAATTAATAAATCCTTATATTCTTTTTTTTTATGTTCATTTTGTTCTAAAATATAATTGTTTTTTGTTATTAGATATATATCTTTTGATAAGCATCAAATTCATAATAAGTGTAATTCAAATATTCTATCGGCTTCTTTTTCTCAAAATTCATTCAATATATATTTTATATATTTATCCATATATTGACTTTTTATATTTTTATATTCATCCAAATTTATACATTCTATTTCTTGATTTTGAAATAGATTATCAGCTCAAATAAAGTTATAGTTAGAAAAAAGTCATTTTATATTTTTGATTAATAAATTTTTTTTATTATATTTTGATACATATTTTTCTTTTATATCTTTATATTCATTTTTGGTTAGGCACTCTATTCACTGATTTTCAAATATCTTATCGGCTCTTTCAAAATTGAACACCTCTAAAGATAATTTTATGTATTTTTTAAAATACTCTACTTTTATATCTCTATAATCTTCATAATAAATATCTTTATACTCAAAAGCTTGAAATATCAAATCTGATTCTAAAAATTTCTCAAAATCTAAATTTGATTTTATTTTTTCAAATTCGGTATTATTTTTAAATAACGGTATTATAACATCTACAAATTGATCCAATGGTATAATTTTATTATCTATATCAATAAAATGTGTAACGTGAAAATCATTTTTACTTATTATTAATTTATTTCATTTATATTTATATACTTTATTTACTATTATTTTATATGTTTGATTGGTTCATGAATCTTTGCATAAAGATCAATAATCGATTGTTCAATCTTTAAATTTTATTATGAAATTTTTATCCATTTCATTATATATAAATTATAAAATATTATTTGCTCATAGTATTCTT
>JAYWGF010000129.1:0-1904 GCA_043778395.1 bacterium
AAATACCATTATTATATATATCCCATTACTTTGCAACTTCGTTGCACCGTGTCCAGCTAAAGCTGGGGGTTTTAAACCCACTACGTGGAAATAAAAATATATGTGTATCAAACATATATATCAAACGTATATAATATTCAAATTATATAAAAATTTATATCATAATAATTATTACATAAATTAATTACATAAATATATATCCGTTTCGTAATTTGATATATGTTTATTTTTTTTATATCAAAAATATTCTGACTTATTTATTTATAAAATAATACATTATATATACGAGTTTTTATATATATAAATCTAAAAAAACACAAAGTCAGAATATAGATTATATCTATAATATATGTACTTTTGAGTATTGATATTTGTGAGTAATATATTTTTTCAAAAAACTTGAATTATATACTCATATATATATAAAATACTCATGTCATTTGCTAATACACAATTTAAGCTTTCACAAATAGTCCAAATAGTAAATAATACATTTGAAGAGCTTTTTGGTGAAAGTGAATTTTTGTTTACTGCAGAAGTTATGAAAATCAGCATTATATCCACTAAGATATATATAGAATTGGTAGAATTTGATGAAAATAATAAGATATTAGCTAAAAGTAGGGCAATAGTTTACAACCTATCTATATATGATAATTTTGTAAATGAAACTAGTATATCTCATATTAGTGATCTAAAATGACTGAAGCTGTTATTTACTTGACAGGTGACCTTTCATCCCGAGTACGGTTTTTCTATCAAAATTACTAAAATTCATAGTGAATATATATTGTGACAATTGATAAAAAAAGAACAAAAAATAATTGATCAATTGACCAAAGATTGAATATTACATCAAAATAAACAAACCAGTATTTGACTTCCGCCTTATCATATAGCTATTATAAGTTCTGAGTCATCGCAATGATTTGAAGATTTTCGTAGTATAATAGATAATAGTAAATATAATATCAAATATAGCCTATATCCTACACATATACACGGCAATATAGCAATATTATCAGTCTATAATAACCTAAAACAAATATATATAGATATAAAAAACAAAATAAATTATAGTGTAGTAGCAATAATCAGATGAGGCGGTTGAAGCAGTGGTATAAGTTGGCAAAATGACATAAATATAGCAAAAGGCGTATGTCATATGCCAGTGCCTGTAATATTAGCTATATGACACACTAGCGATCAGTTTGTGCTGGATCAGATTGCAAAATATGCCATGAAAACACCTTCAGATGCTGCTCATTTTTTGATAAATCAAATAAATAATCTGACTGATGATATATGAGCTATATACCATAATATCAATAACATCATAAATGCCAAAAAGCAGTCATATATATCATCTATAGAATATATATATCAGCAAATTTTCTATATTATCAATAAACAAAAAAGTCAGATTATAACTAATATAAATCAATATAACAAAAATATCAAATCTTTTGATTTATGATTTATGACCGCTAGAGGATTTGCTATAATCAAAAAAAATAATGAGTATTTATCCAAAAAAATTTTATCTGATCTAAAAAAGTGAGATCAGTTAACTATAAATATATATGATTATGAGTTTGATGTAATAGTGAAGTAAGGGTTTTATAAATTACTTATGTTAGTTCTTATTCATGGTCATTTGCCAGAAACTTTAAGTCATTTTATAGTAAGTTGAGCTATAGTATTTCTTACTAATCAAGCAGGTAGCAAGGTTATTATTCGTTGTGTTATTCATTTTCATATTTCATACATTCATTGAGGTGTATTTGGATCTACGCCAAACATTTTGACATAAATTGTAATAATTGCAGCAATTAAGGTAACACATTTGATAAAAAAAGATTATAGAATAAAATTATAGAGCCGCTAGGCGAAATAATGTTTAT
>JAYWGF010000130.1:0-1901 GCA_043778395.1 bacterium
AGAATGCTACGAGGCATCCACTGATCGTGCCACAGGTATCGCATCACTCCAGTGATTTGATGATCTCAAATCCGCTCTGGATAAGTTTGATATACGAGCACACAATTTGCAGTAGAATTGTTGGAATAAACTCACTAAGGCAGAGTTGTTTAGTTAGTAAAAAATTTACTTCTCATGTCTAAAAATGAAGATTCAAAAAATTACTTTCGAAAATCATCTTGTATTTCCAAAAAATAGTGAGTTTATTTTTTTTGATGAATCAGAAACAAATATACCAAAAGTATTTTTTATAGTTTGAGATAATGGTGGTGGGAAAACTCACTTATTAGAATCTTGATTTTTTGGTCTTTGAAATCAGTATGGATCAAAAATTACGAATTATGAATTATCATTCGATTTAAAAATTACAGAAAATGAAAAACTATCTTCAGATACTTCTGAATTTATTCACCTAAAAATCAAAAAGATCTGAAGCTCATCCAATTGAAACCCAAGATCAAATATTTGTAAACTTTATTTTTCCAGCTTAGATATAAATTTTAATATTCCAAAAATCGAGTATGTAACTGCATCATGAATAGATAATAAAGAATAAGAAAATGAAAAATCAGAGAATCTTTCATCAAAGATTCCCCAATTATTGATTGATATAAAAGCGCAAGATGATGCTGAAATAGCTGACCAAGCTAGGAAGAATTGATGAGCTATTGACTTAAGTCAATATTGAACAAAATTATCAAGATTTATCAATGCATTCCATAAAATGTATGATTGAACTAAAGTATTTAAAGAAATAAGCAATGAATCCTGAGAAAAGAAAATATTTTTTAATGATAAGCAATGAAATATAGTTGATATAAATAATTTTAGTACTGGTGAAAAACAAATATTGTTTAGAGTATGAGATATGTTAAAAAATCTATGAAATCATGGTTGATGAATTATCTTTATTGATGAACCAGAAACAAGCCTCCACCCTAGACGACAAAAGAAATATCTTACATTTCTCTTAGACATTTTTTCTTGAATTGATGTTCAAATTATAATAGCAACTCATTCTCCTTATCTTTTACAATGATTGGAAGTATGAGAAAGTAAATGCATTAAATTGAATAAAGATGAAGCTATTTTATCACAAGATATTTGATATTATCCATGTACCTTATGGAATCCGAGTCTTAACCTAATAAATTATCTTGCATATTGAATATGCAATGAACTTTTTCATATTGAACTTTTTACCGCAATACAAATTAAAAATAAGATCCAATCTATAGATAAAATGAACAATTATTTTAAGAAAATTAACTCAATTGAATTTAGATCATTTTGTACATCAATTTTGAACAATCATAAAACAAACCAACAAATCTGAACTTTAATAACTGAAACATTACCCGTTTACATTAGAAATAAAATACATCATTGAGATGAAACGAATCGTAAGTACACAGAGCAAGACTTAGAAAATTCAATAAAATTGATGCTCAGATTATTGTGACCAGTTTAAGAAAACTATATCTAATGATACAAGATAGTGTGAAAATTTAAGTTATTTGCATCCACTCGAAATTATTAATAAGCTATTATTGTTTAATAAGTATGAAATTGTTCTATAAAACTCGAAAATTGATCTCATAGCTAACTCTCAAACTATTACCAATCTATTCAAACATTAAGTATTATTCATTCAATAAAATATCTGATAGACGGCTTGAGATATTTGCTAGAGTTTTATTCATGTTAAGATAGATTTATATAGTTCCAAAAAGTACAAATATGTTGATATATAATGTAAATTAAATTATTCACTCATCTTTTTTAAAGATTCATATATTTTTACCATAGCCAAAGAATCCTGCCCACAATAGATCAGTAAGTTCTTAATAGTTTGTAATCTT
>JAYWGF010000131.1:0-19363 GCA_043778395.1 bacterium
TTTTATCATAATATATTTGTGATATAAAAAAAATAATCTGACCATATATACTTATATAATATCAAATTTATTTCAATGTTTTTTTTGGATGATAATTTAGTATTGACAATTATATTATAATATATATTAATAATAATGTTAATTTACATCTTATGATTATAATTATGAGTGTATCTAGTAAGAATACTTTTGATAATATAGCTAATGTATATGGTTTGGAAACATTTAGCGGAAGTTATTTTGACACCAAAAATAAATTATTGAATGAATTATCTTTTTGAAATGATAGTTTTTTATTTCAAAAAAATACAATAAAAAGTCTATTTGATAATATAGATATAGACATAAATTGATTGATATCAAATCATAATGAAAAAACTAATATATGTATAGACGAATTTATAGATGAATTGAAAATATCAGATATATGATCAAGCAAACAAAAAGTGCATGATTTTTTGATTACTATAAAATCACGATTTTTAGTAGATAATAAAAATTTTGTACGTTGATTTAGTTTGTTACATTATTTTGATAGTTTGTTTGATAAAATCAATATACAATACTTATGTAATTATTTTGGAGAAGATAATATAGAGGCTTACATATTGATATTTGATTTTATACAAAAAATGGAAATTTTAATAAAAGAAAATATCAAAAAAATTGATGAACAAGTAATCAGCTACAAATCTTATATATGTATTATGGACGAATATATATATCTTCAGAAAAATAAAATATATATGATAGCATGACCAGATCTCGGTAAATATACCAAAAACTATCCCTATTTGACATGACAATTTATGATCAAAATATGACCTTTATTGTATGATAGAGATTTATTAATTAATCAAATAAAAGGAAATACAAATAAAACTATAGATGAATTATCACGACATATTCTTGATAAATCAGATATTTGTGCAAAATCAAGATCAGATATAATCATGTTTATAAAACAATATTTTGTAGATGAATGGTGATGGATAGACTTGATAGATAGTTTTGAAATCAAAAATGATATTAGAAAAATATATTTAGAAAAAGTTTTTGCAAATATTTTACAACTAAAAAAGTTAGATTGAATTTATAAAATAATGATATTGCGTATACTAAAAACTATAGAAAATAATAATAAAGTTTTGGTAAAAGAATTACTTATATTGGATGATAAAATAAAAGATAATCTACCTCAAGCAAAAAACTTCAATTAACTTATTTCAAAAAAAATTGACTTTGATGTCATATTGAATATATATAGTATTAGTAAAGTCAGAATATTTTTTATATATATATTATATCGTATGAAATTGATAAGAAATATATTTGTAGCTATTATTTTTTTGTTATTTTATTGATTATTTGTCAAATCATATTTTTTTGATAGATATATATTTGAATCTATTATATATATATTTGGTTTGTATATTAGCGGACATTTATTTTTTATTTTTTATAAAAATGATAGATTCTTTTGGATAGGATTGCTTATGGCTTCAATAATAATTTGTATATTATCAAAAAGTTATGATATTACTAGCGCATTGCAGATTTTGTTATTTCATATAGCTATATGATATATGAGCAAAGATATACAATTTGTAATAAATGATCGTATAAAAACAGATCGCCGAAACTTGATGATGTATTCTTCCAGCGCATTTATAATTTTGATATCTGTAATATTTGCTATCAAAATCGCCACGGTACCAAGCAGTTTTTCTTGTGACGTAATCAGAAATCAAACTAGTCAGGCTATAAATTATATCACACTTGCTTATCCAAGAAGTCAAGTAAAAGAGCGATATCAAAGCACTCAATTGGATAATATCATCAATGGTAAAATGTCAAATATAATATGAATAGACGATAATTTATCTTGAATTAATCAAACCGGCACCACAGGTAAAATTTTTATGACCAATGGATCAAGTTGATATATATCTGATCTCTCTGGTAATCAACCAAACAATAATCTATCCAACGATATTGAAACTAAAAATAACACAAAACCAAATATTGACACCAAATCACCAAATATACAAAACCAAATATTACAAAATCTGTCACCAAATGACACTCAAACATCATCGCAAAATAATGATAGCATACTTACTAATATGACACATAATGCAGCTAATATTTGATCATGATTGGATAATATAGATATATGAGACTCGTCATCGCAATGAATATTATGAAAATTACAATATTTTGAAAAAATAATAATAAATAATGTAATAAACGACAGGTCTATGGTAGATAAATGAATTTGTGAATACACATACGATCAAGTCAAAATGCGTCAGAAACATCCCGAATTTCTTATTTCATCTATAATATTATTATTTGCAATTTTATATCCATTTTTTAGATTTATATTTTATATAATAGGGTTTTTATGATGGTTATTGCTGATTTTATTATGCAAATTATGAATTTACAAAACTAACATATATTATGAAAAAGTGGAAAAATTAGAGTAAAATCTATTTGACTTTTTTTGTATAATTGTTATATTATATGTATTCTAACTTTAATAATTTTTATGTATGTGCTAAATTGTAAAATATAATTTACCAAAAAAAATAAAATATGAATTTTCTTACTATAGAAACTTATATACGAGTGATATCTGGATTATGATTTGCATGATTTTTATTGTATTTTTTGATTTATTATATATACAAATTTATAAAATATATATTTACCAAAAAAAATAATAATAGCC
The DNA here is from genome assembly GCA_043778395.1 of bacterium. GTDB lineage: Bacteria > Patescibacteriota > Gracilibacteria > Absconditabacterales > Absconditicoccaceae > JAYWGF01. The sequence continues at coordinate 2,738 of JAYWGF010000131.1, forward strand.
AAAGTGAAGAGTACATAGAAGAATCAAATCAAGAATTAGACCAAAATATTTTTGAGAGTAAGTCAGATTATATTGATAATATCAAAAATGAAAATAATGCTATTATAGAGGATTTATCAGAAAAAGATAACACCAAAATCAAAAATAAAAAAATTATAGAAAGTATAATATATGAAGCAAAGTCGCTAAAAGAAAAAAATAATAATGTAGAATATGAAAAAAAATTGGTAGAATGATTATCTATTCAGTCAGATCAATTGGATATTATGAAGATGTTGGCGGATTATTATCTAGAAAACAAAGATTATAAAAAATCGCTTTCAATTTGTAAAAAAATATTGGAAATTGAGCCGGAAAATGATAAATACATATATTTTAGCTGATTATGTTACCTTGAGCAATCAGAATACGAAACTGCAAAATATCTAATAGAAAAATCAGTGAATTATAAGCCAGAAAACCCAAAATATATACTTAGCTTAGCAGAAACTTACTATGTATTATGAGATATGACAAATAGTATAGAATATATGAAAAAGCTCATCAAAATTAGACCTCAAAATATAGAATATATAGAAATAATAGCTAAAATATATCGTGAAATAGACGATGAAATAAATTATCGCAATGCATTATATAATATGCTAGAGCTAGATCCGCTCAATATCAAAATCAAAGAAGAACTAACTAGACTCAAAATAATAAATGAATAATACATACAGGATCAGTTAGGTTGTCAGCCGCTGATTAAACTATTCACAAAGATGGTGAAAATCCTGTATTTTTTTGATAACTAAAATATTAATGAATAAAAGCAAAAATATAATCTGGATTTTTTATAACGAAATATATTACAAATATAATAAAACCATAAAATAAAAACTTATAAATAATAAATATATTACAAATAATATCATTAGTATAATTAATTTTTACCAAATATGTAAAAAAATCGTAAATAAAATATCATAAAGCAAAAAAAATAATAAGAGCAAAAAATCAAAAACAAAGTCAAAAATATATAAATGACATTCAAAGACAAGCCAATCACATTCAACCTCATCATGATTTACAATTTCATATTAGGTTATTTATAACTCAAAATTCCGAATTGCTAAGAAAAAACACACAATCTACAAAAATTAAAAACAAACAAAATAATAAAAAAAACAATATATATAAGTGAAAATTCTTCATTTTATAAATTAATTTTATATTTATTTGATCAGTATTCATCGGATGTTTTTTTATAATAAATAGTAAATTATACACTAGTCAATAATGCCTCAGCTGCTGCATCTTCTGTAGCTTTAGCCATCGCTTCTTTTTCTTTTATTTCATTAGTTTTATTTGCAACAGAAATCTGCTGTTGTTTGTTTAGGTATCTTTTTTTTATTTGAATTTGCTCGTCTTCATATTTATTTTCTATTTCGTTAAATTTTTGTTTTTCTCTTAGCAAAATATCCCTAAGCTTAGCTACTTGCTCATCATTCATAATTGGCAAAAGGCTAAACCAACTTTGTTTATCTTCTTTTTTATCTATAGCTTTGGATCTTAATACCATTTCTATAAGTTCCGCAGAGGATTCTAGCACATCTTCGGGTATATCATAAGTCAATGCCAATTCTTGCAAATCTTGTGGTAAATATTTTTGCACTAGCTCTTGTATAGTCATAGCAATTTATCGTAAATTATAAAAATTATCTCGCAATCATTATATTCAAATATAACTTATTGTCAAATAATTATATACATATTGATATTATATTTTTTTTATTTATATATACAATATATTCTGACTTTATATATTTATCAAATCAAAAAACATGAACACTACTATAGAAATATTTGCAAATATAAATACGGTATTAACTACACTATTTTTGGTATTAGGAATAGTAACATTAGTAATGACTATACTTATGATACTAAAAGTACAAACAAAAGCAAATAACCTATATAGCAAAGCAGAGCTCACTATTAGTAGTATATACAAATTTACTAATATTCCTGTATATTTTATAGAAAATATCATCAAAAGACTAACCAAGTAAATTACTTTGATAGATTCAAAATCATATATATTCAATAAAACTAAATGTAAATTTGGTCAGAATATATTTATAATTTTTATATATATTTATTTTTGTAAAAGTAAAAAATATGAGTAGAAAAGTAATATTGATGATCCTAGATGGATGGTGAATAGCAGAAGAAGGTCAAGAACACAAATCAGCAATACATTTGGCTAAGACTACAAATTTTGATAAATATTGGAAAATATATCCACATAGCACTCTCAAAACTTTTGGTGAACATGTAGGATTGCCTGATGGGCAAATGTGAAATAGTGAAGTAGGTCATATGAGTATATGATCAGGTCGTATCATATATCAAGATTTGGTCAAAATTGGCAAAATGATGCATGAGTGAAGTTTTGAGAATATACCCACGATGCAAGAAATCATCGCACAAGCCAAAGCAGAAAACAAACCAGTGCATATAGTGTGATTGCTAAGTGATGGATGAGTACATAGTCATATAGATCATATCAAATGAATGATAGATATACTAGATCGCAATAATATCAAATCACTAGTGCACGCAATCACAGATGGTCGTGACGTAGATCCTAAATCTGGCATCAAATATATATCCGATTTGTTAGATTTTATGAAAGGCAAAAATGCACAGCTAGTAGATGTAATAGGTAGATACTATGCCATGGATCGTGATAATCGTCGAGAAAGAGTCAAGCTAGCTACAGATCTATATACCAGATGAGTAGGCAAATGCACCAATGATATCCTAGCAGAAATGCAAAAAAATTATGATGCATGAATTACTGATGAATTTATCAAACCAATTATATATACACCAAATTTTGTACAAAAAGATTTGGATATATTAAAACATATTACTTTTAATGATGAAGATAATATTTTAACTATTAAATTTGATAATTTTTTTGAAGTTGATGAATGTATATGATTAAAATTGTGAATATATACAATAAATGATAATGATAAAAAATGAGAAATACATATTAATAATATTCAGTCTCCAAACCCAGTAATAAATAAAAAAATACTTAAAAGTTGAAATAAAGAAACCAAAACAGACCCACTACAAAATAAATTTTGGTATGATAATAGTTCTGAAAATATAAAAAAATTACACAAGTTACTAAAAAAAGTTTATAATTATTTGTTTTCATATACCAATATACATACTTTGAGATTAGAAGATTATGATAGAGACCTATTTTCAGAATGGAACTATAAGGGTAGCATTATTAAAAATGAATTTCCTGGTCAAAAATGATTCTATTATATATATAATCCAAATCAGTCAGACAATACTGATAATATACATAAATCCTCTGAAATCTTCTCAAATAATCTTCTAAAATCTAACTCTATTGTTATCATGACTAATTTCCGCACTGATCGTGGACGCGAGCTTGTAGATGCACTGTGTCAGCATGATCATATAGATAATGATATATATAAACTAAATAGTCTGACTATGGTGACTATGACAAATTATGATGATAAATTTACAAATATCAAAGTCCTATTGCCGAGAGATAATATCACTGAAACTTTGGGTGAATTGATAAGCAAAGCAAATAAAAAGCAGATCCGTATAGCCGAAACAGAAAAATATCCACATGTGACATTCTTTTTTTCTTGAGGCCAAGAAGCGGAATTTATTGGTGAAAAACGTATACTCGTAAATAGTCCAAAAGTTGCAACTTATGATATGCAACCAGAAATGTCGGCTCCAGAAATTACAGCTAAAATATTACCAGAACTAGAAGCGAATTGGCCAGATTTTGTGGTTTTGAACTTTGCAAATACAGATATGGTAGGTCATACCGGCAATATGTCTGCAGCCATCAAGGCAAGTGAAACTGTAGATAATTGTCTTTGAGAGATTGTGAATACTGCTCTAGCAAACGATTATGATATCATAGTAATAGCTGATCATGGTAATGCAGACATAATGACAAATGATAATCAATCGCCAAATACAGCACACACTGTCAATTTAGTACCATGCATATATATCAGTAAAGACCTATCTACTGCCCCATTTGGCACTCTAAAAAATGGTAAACTTGCAGATATTGCACCGACCATATTGCAACTTATGGAAATAGAAAAACCCGCTAGTATGGATGGAGTAAGCTTGCTTTAAGTTATATACCATATATATAAATGTATAATCTGACTTCAAAAAAATATCTATGTCAGGATATATATGATATAAAAAATTACTTGGATAATATCAAAACATATATATAGTATCAATATAAAATTTTATATAAAAAATAAAAAAAATGTTAGAAAATGTAATAAGTGGACTGATGAATGACCAAGTAGCAAAAATTGCCGCAAAATACAATATAGATCCCGACACTGCCAAATCTATAGCAAGTCAAGTTTTACCGCATATCATCAACAGTATATGAAGCAAAACCCAAAACCCAAACGATGCAAATCAATTATTGGAAGCGGCGAGCTCTCATGACGAAAAATCAGTCGATGATGTGGACCCAAATGATGGTGCCAAAATTATGTCACATTTATTGTGAAAAAGTACAGATACGGTCGCTAATCAAGTTGCTAATACCACAGGCGCTACTCCGCAAGATACCAATACTATCATGAATAATATCGCGCCACTTGTCATGTCTTACCTCAATCAACAACAAAAATCTGGTGCAGTAGATTCTACAAATATAAATCAACATATACAAGATAGCACTAGTATATGGGATAAAAATTGAGTAGTTATGCAAATGGCTACGAAGATATTTGACACTAACGGTGATGGTAATATCACTGACGATCTCCTCAAAAAATGAATGGATATGTTTTTTGGAGATAAAAAATAATCTGACTATATATATTGAGAACTGTTAATTTAGCAGTTTTTTTATTTTGATAGATATATAATAAAAAAATAAGAAAAAACAGGTTACTGAACAGTAACCTGACCTCATCTCTGAGGATTTATGGGGTAATTAACAACAGTATAACTTGTTGTAACATATATATATATATTTATATTTATTTTTCAAGAGATTTTTGATTTTTTTTATAATTGAAAATAAAGTCAGATTATTTATTATATTCATACTTTAGTTATTAAAAAAAATAAATAATATATGAAAATAGGAATAATAATAGATAATATATATGGTTTGCATATTATGAAATATCTATCAAAATTTGATCATCAATATCATATATATATAGATAATAAATGCTGATATTATGGAGATAATAAGCGAAATGATAATATAGATAATATTAAAACTTGAATAAATTATTTGAGCACATTATGAGTGGATAAGATTATCCTACCACCAATATATGAATTAGCATTTTTGCTAGACCCGCATTATCAAAATTTTGCTCAAAATGCAAACTCCTCCTATGAGATAGCGAATATATATACAGACTATATATCCTATTGTGCAAAGTATAGCGTCGTAGGTAAGCTAGGCTTTATTTGAGATTTGAGTGATTTTGAATTTTTGGATATATATATATCACAGGTATTATCTGACTTCAATCCTTCTGCAAATCAATCAAATAATAAATATTTTATGAAGCCATTTTTGATCTACAAAAAAGAAACTAATTTACGAAAATATCTATTACAAAATCTTAGCCCAAATTCTCATATTATAAATCATACAGTCAAAACAGATCTCAGGAAAATATCTTCATATAATATAGATACTATATTACCCCTAAATTATGCATATTTTGCCAATACCAAATCTATAAAACATCATATCAATAAGATCAAATTTCATGATATAAATTTTGATTTTTTGGATCAAAAAAATGACATATATAGTATAAGTATATATATTTCAGGTAGGTCAGAAATATTACTATCACAAAAAAAACGAAAATGGCTGTTGTGTAGAGGTAAGAGTATAGAACGAAATGTAAAATTGATGTAAGATATGTATATTATGATATTTATCCAAAGTTTATATTAAGTTTTGTATTATACGATTTTTTGTATAAAAAAAATAAATAAAAAAGCAATATAAAGTAAAGTCAGATTATATCACTAATATATCCATAAAACTACTTCAAATTTGCAAATTTCATAAGTGGTCAATTTCGGGCTAGTCACACATCTCATACTGTACCATTTCTATTTTTACGTAAAAGTACGTCAGTAACTCATTTGCGGTCAGTGTCAGGATCGTAATATTCATCACGATACAAAAACAAAACCAAATCAGCATCTTGTTCTATAGAACCACTATCGCGCAAATCGCTGAGCATAGGTTTTTTATCAGGTCTTTTTTCTACTTCACGGCTAAGCTGTGAAAGAGCTATAATAGGTATTTTGAGATCTTTTGCTAATTCTTTTATAGATCTAGATATTTCTCAAATTTCTTGAACTTTATTGCCTGCATATCTATTGCCTGCTGCACTGATTAGCTGTAGATAATCTATAATTATAAAATCCACTCATTTTTCTATAGATAATTTACGAGTTTTGGAGCGGATCTCTGGTATAGTGGCTCATCTATCGTCTATATATATATTGGTTTCTGATAATATACTATTGGCTTCTCCTATTTTTTCAAAATCATCCTGACTAAGATCTCATCTAGAAATTTTATCCATACGTACACCGCTTATCAGTGCAGTCAATCTATCTACTATACTCTCTGATGTCATTTCCAAAGAAAAAAATATACATGATTTTTTTTGACGAATGGCGGCATTTGCCAGTATATTTAGTCCAAAAGCTGTCTTGCCCATAGACGGCCTAGCAGCCAGTATTATCAATTCTCAAGGCTTAAAACCACTAGTCAATTCATCAAGTTCTGAAAAATCTGACAAAATTTTACCTATATTTGCTGAGTTCGGATTATCTGCCAAATTTACATAATCCTCCATACGTCAAGTAAGTATATCGCGTATATGCAGCATGCCATCAGCAAAATCAAACTGCGTCAATTCAAAAATCTTCCTCTCTATACTTTCTATTATCTGAATCGTATCTCACTGCGAATAGCAATCACTTATAATTCACTGGCTCGCTTTGATAATTTGCCTAAGTACGGATTTTTCTTTGACTATTTTGGTATATTCGTCAGTCATATTTGTAGCTAAGCTAAAAATACTCAATTCAAATAAATAATCCTGTCCACCAATAAGCTCAAGTCATCAGTTTTTACCTATGTTATCTGATAATGTAATAATATCAATCATAGTTTTTTTGGACCAGAGCTGCGCCATACTATCTCGCACAATTTGATGCTCTTTTTGATAAAAATCTATACTTCATAGCTTGTAGCTATCTGCTATATACATACTATCATTATCCAACAAAACCGCGCAAAGTATTGATTTTTCTGCATCTATATTGTGAGGAGGCAAATTTATATCTGCTACATTTACCATAATAAATTTTTTATTATAAACTTTATAAAATTTTTTTAGATTATTTTTTTATATATATTAATGATATTCTGACTTATAAGTTTCAATCAAACTCAAAAATATTTTTATATCAACATTTTTATATATATTTATCCACAAAAAACAAGTCTTGAAAGCAAGCTAATGTTTATTTTATATAGTTGTAAATAAAGTCAGGATATATATAATATAAAATATAAATTTATATTATAGATATTTGAAAAATTATGTCAAAAGAAAGAAAATTATAAAACATAATATGTTAAATTACAAAAAAGTTTATTTTTAAAAAAATACATTATAATATGGATTATATAAAAGATAAGATAGCGTCAATAATAAATAATAATTCTTATGATAAATTTATTTTTGATTTTCTTTTGGCTTATGATATACCAAAATCAAATATTGATAGAGCAAGAAAATGAGATTTTAATAAATTGGAAGAAACATGAGAATTTATTCTCAGAAAGAAAGTGCATTTTAAGATGTCAAATACCGATTTGTATTCTACTATTGATGGTATAAAAAATAGTCTAGTAAATAGTAAAAGTAAACCAAGATTTATAATTGTTACGGATTTTGATAAATTATTATCATTTGATACGAAAGTTTGAGATACTCTAGATATAGATTTTGCCAAACTAGATAAAAATTATGACTTCTTCTTGCCATTGATCTGAGTAGAAAAACAACAATACCAAAATGAAAATATAGCAGACGTAAAAGCGGCTAATAATCTAGCAAAGCTTTTTGACGAAATAGTAAAAGATAATGATCATACAACGGAAAGTCAAAGACATGCATTAAATATCTTTTTATCCAGATTATTATTTTGTTTTTTTGCAGAAGATACGAATATCTTTAAAGATAGTCAATTTACCGATTCTTTGGCTACTCATACGAAAAGTGATTGAAGCGATACACACATTTTTTTGGAGAAATTATTTGAAATTTTCAATGTAGAAATAAGAGATGATTTGGTATTGGAATATCTCAAAGTATTTCCTTACGTCAATGGGAAATTGTTTCAAGATACCTATGAAATACCAAAATTTACCACCAAATCAAGAAAACTACTTATAGAATTATGACAGCTTGATTGGTCAGGAATCAATCCTGATATTTTTTGATCAATGATGCAAGCCGTCATGGATAGCAAAGAAAGATCGAATCTATGATCTCACTACACCTCAGTCCCAAATATCATGAAAGTCGTCCAACCTTTGTTTCTTGATGATTTATATGAAGCATTTGAACAGTGTAATGAAAATCATGGTAAACTCAGAGCATTGCTCACCAGAATTTCAAAAATAAAATTTTTTGATCCAGCTTGTGGATCAGGTAATTTTCTGATCATTGCGTACAAAGAAATCAGAAGATTAGAGATAGAAATCTTCAAAGATATCTCAGTAAGATGATTGCTCACAAAATCTGAAATTTCACTATCTCAATTTTATGGAATAGAGATCAATGATTTTGCTCATGAGACAGCAAAACTGTCATTGTATCTGGCAGAGCATCAGATGAATATAGAATTTGAAAAAGCAGTGGGGATCGCTACGGTCAGTCTACCGCTCAAGCTCTGAGGCAATATCGTCTGTGGTAATGCGACGAGAGTAGATCGAGAAGAGGTATGTCCAAAAAGAATATGAGATGAAATCTATATCATAGGAAATCCTCCATATTATGGATCAAGAAAACAGACAAAAGATCAAAAGAATGATATGAAGTATGTTTTTAAGAATGACTATAAGAGTTTAGATTATATCTCAGCACGATTTTATCTATGAGCAAATTATATTAGATGAATAAATGCAAAACTGGCTTTTGTTTCAACTAATTCTATAAGCCAATGAGAGCAAGTAGCTTTAGCTTGGCCTAGAATTTTAGAATCAGACATTGAAATAAATTTTGCATATCAATCATTTAAGTGGCAAAATAACGCAAAAGATAACGCCAATGTAATAGTAGTAATTATTGGTTTATCTAATATAGTTGAAAGAAAAAAAATATTATATGTTAAAAGTCTTAAACAATTTGTTGATTCTATTAATCCATACTTGTCTGCATGAAGAGTATTATATATAAACAAAAGAAAGCAATCGATCTCTAATTTGCCATTAATGACATATGGAAATATGCCTTTGGAATGAGGTTTTTTAAGATTTTCTGATAATGAAAAAAATGAAATAGAAAAAAAAACTCCATGAATTAAAAAATTTATAAGAAAAGTTATTTGATGAGAAGAGTTCTTAAAATGAACTAATAGATATTGTTTTTGGCTAGATGAGAAAAATTTAGAAGAATCTCTTATTTTTGATGAAATTCGTAGTAGAGTCAATAAAGTAAAAAACTTTAGAATGAATTGATGAGAAGTCGCAATGACTTTGATAAATAAATCATATCAATTTAGATATAGAAATGAACCTATTAATAATCAAATTGTAATACCATGCACATCAACAGAAAATCGTAATTATATCCCATGTGCTGTGTTTGATAATTCCTTTATTTCGTTGAATTCTATACAAACTATTTATGATGCAGATCATTGGATTTTATGAGTTATCAGCTCAAATATGCACATGGTTTGGATGAAGACTGTTGCAGGCAGATTAAAAACAGATTTTAGATATTCTTCTGCTGTTGTTTACAACACATTCCCTTTCCCCTCTATCACCAAAAAACAAAAAGATGAAATAGAAGAATATGTCTATGCGGTACTGGATGAGAGAGAACAACATAGCGAAAAAACGCTCGCTCAGATGTATGATCCTGATAAGATGCCTGCGTGACTGAAGTCTGCTCATCATGAACTAGATCTTGCTATCGAGAGATGCTATAGACCCAAACCTTTTGAAAGTGATGAAGAAAGATTAGAATATTTATTTAAACTGTATGAAAAAATGATAGCAAAAGAAAAAGGAGAAAGTAAATAAGTCAGAATATATTTTTTATATATAAATAAGCTAAAAAATGAAAAATATTGTAGATGTGACATACGCACAGACTGGAAAAAGTAAATATACCGATGAGCTCGGGATGAGAGACATGCAATCCAAAGCATATATAGCCAGAGCGGCACAGTACTTACTACTCAAAGCTCCACCTGCATCTGGAAAATCGAGAGCACTTATGTTTATCGCTTTGGACAAACTCATCAATCAGTGAGTAGATAAAGTCATCGTAGCTGTCCCAGAAAGATCTATCGGAGCATCGTTTGGTCATACAGAGTTGAAAAAATACGGATTTTATGCAGACTGGGATATCAACGACGACTATAACCTCTGCACGCCCGGATCGTCAGAAAGTAAAGTTTCTCAACTCAAAAACTTTCTAGAGAGTAGGGAAACAAAACTGATCTGTACTCATGCAACATTGAGATTTGCCTTTGATCAATTAGAAACGAGTAAGTTTAACAATGTATTGATAGCGATTGATGAATTTCATCATGTATCTGCTGATGGAGAAAATAAGCTGTGAGAAGTAATAAGATTACTAATGGAAAAATCTACCGCTCATATCGTCGCGATGACAGGATCGTATTTTAGAGGAGATAGCGTGCCTGTCTTATCTCCAAGCGATGAGTCAAAATTTACTCATGTGTCCTATAATTATTACGAACAACTCAATGGATATGAATACCTCAAATCACTATGAATAGGCTATCATTTTTATCAAGGGAGATATATGTCTGCTATCTGAGAAATATTGGATACTGACAAGAAAACCATCATACATATACCCAATGTAAACGCATGAGAGTCAACTAAAGATAAACATGGCGAAGTATGAGCTATTATAGATATCATTGGAGATGTGATCAAGACTGATGAAAACAATATCATTCATGCTCGCAGACATAGCGATGGGAAGATACTCAAGATAGCAGATCTCGTAGAAGATACCAAAGATCAAAGAGAAAAAGTGATCTGATATCTGAGAAATATGAAATCAATAGATGATATAGATATTATCATAGCGCTATGAATGGCAAAAGAGTGATTTGATTGGCCTTATTGTGAGCATGCTCTGACGATTGGCTATAGAAGTTCATTGACGGAGATTATCCAAATTATCGGGAGAGCTACCAGAGATAGTGAAAACAAAACTCATGCACAGTTTACCAATCTCATCGCGCAACCTGACGCTTATGATGATGATGTGAAGTTATCAGTTAATAATATGCTCAAGGCAATTACCGCATCATTACTTATGGAACAGGTTTTGGCTCCCAATTTCAAATTCAAACCAAGATTTGATAATGATACAGAAAAATCCAAACCATGAGAATTAAAGATTAGATGATTCAAAAATCCTAGTAAAAAGGTAGAATGAATCTTAGAATCTGATCTCAATGATATCAAAGCGGCTATTTTACAAGATGATCAGATACTGAGAGCTATTCCTTGAAATGTAGATCCTGAAGTAATTAACAAAGTTATGATACCAAAAGTGATTAGAAATAAGTATCCTGACCTCAATGAAAGTGAGGTTGAAGAATTGAGACAGTATGTTGTCATAGATAGTGCTATCAAAAATGGAGAAATTAAAATAGAATGAAATAAACAATTTATTGTTATGGCTAGTAAATTTATTAATATTGATGATCTCAGTATTGATCTCATAGATACTATCAATCCTTTTCAATCAGCCTTTGAAATATTATCAAAAAGTGTAACCACTTGAGTTTTGAAACTCATCCAAGAAGCTATTGAGTCTACCAGAATCAAAATGGATTTTGAAGAAGCAAAAATACTATGGCCAAAAATTCAAATCTTTATAAAAGAGCATGGAAAAGAACCGAACCTTAATGCAATTTCTCCACAAGAAAAAAGAATGGCAGAATGTATTATTTATCTAAAAGAACAAAAAAGAAATGCAGCAAATGGATAAAATGCAAGTACTGCAGGAGATTTTTGCTGATGATCCTCTAGGTATTCTAGAGGTGAAAGTAAAATCAGTAGCTCTCAATACTGACGAAAGACTAGTGAGTTCTTTCGAGGAGATCAACACTTTTTATGAACAACATAAAAAATTACCTCAAAAAACTAGTGGACTAGAAAGAACTCTCTATTCAAGATTGGAAGGAATCAATGCAAATCCAAAAAAAAGTGAATTATTAAGCAAGCATGATAGATATAATCTCCTTCAAGAGATAAAATCAGACATTGAAATTAATTCGATTGATGATATTTTTGCCAACGATGAATTATGAATTTTTAACGAAATAGACGAAAAGAAAGATATATTTAAGCTTAGTAATTTGCCTATTATAAAATCAAATAGAGCTGATCCAGATTTCATTGCACAAAGAGTAATATATAAAGAATTCAAACAATATGAAGACTTATTTGTAGTGTGTCAGGAGGATTTAAAGAGCAATAGAAGAAAACTAATACCATCTATTGAAAGTCAATTAAGTATATGAACTTTTTGTATTTTAGATTGAGTTTTATTATATATCGCAGCAATAGGAAAAGAAAAAAGATGAAATAGTTGAAAAATCAATAGAAGAACTTTATTGATATTTGAAAATTGAACTAAATCAAATATGCTTTTAAGATCCTTATGAAAAAGTTTAAAACTAAATTGAAAAATGGTAACTAAATTATTAGATAAAGAAGATACTTTTTTTCAAAATATTGTAGAAGAAGATCAAAAAAACTGATATATTTATATATTGAAGTCTCTTAGTAACGATGATAGAATAGCAACAAAAAGAAACCTCCACAAGATATGATTTTCTACCACTTCTGTGGAGGAAAGAATTAAGGGTGCTGAAAATGATCCAACGTATCTAATGGCTAAAGTACAAATTATTGAGACTTTCCAATGTTATAATATGAATCCTAATAAATTAGAACAATTACTTCATAAATTTTTCTGAAAATCTTGTTTAAATATCGAGATCATAGATCAAAAATGAAACAGATATATGCCTAGAGAATGGTTTATCGTTCCAATAGATGTAATTTCTGAAGTAATAGAATTAATTCTTAATTGAGAAATAGTAGAGTATAAATATGATGAAGAAAATGAGAGAATAGTTGAGAAGTAAAATATATTAGATATTTTTTTAAAAAATGCATTTATTTATAATTATCACGATCAAAAGAAATTTATTGATATATATTATTAGTATGCAGTTACTTAATAACACTAAAATCATATCACAATAGTACATATAAGTTCAAGTCATATATTTATTGTTGAATTTGATATTATTATATATATATTGGTAATATTCTGACCTAACTACTATGATCCCAAATTTATATTTACTATAAAATCATAAATCACATGCTAAAAATTATGAGAATTTTGATAGCAGGATATGACAAGATCCAATCTTTATCAAAAAAACCGCCAAAAGGTATACAGTCAGAAGACATACAGTCAGAATATATATATGATATACCCAAATATGACTCAGATGACAGTATAGCAAATATAAGTACAGGTAAATATGAAATCAGCGATTTCTTAAAATTTTGGCTAATGTGATTGGCTGTAGTATATATTTGATATATGGCTTATGGTATAGTAGATACTATATATTTGATTATATTGTGATATGTGTTGTCTATAGCTGTAGAGTCATATATATGACGATTAGTATCAAAATGAGTAAGTAGATCTATGGGTATATTTTTGTCTTATTTCAGTTTGTTGTCTTTTTTGGTACTAGGTATATTGGTGGTGATACCATTTTTTGCTGAACAGGTATCTGACTTGATGCAAATATTTATACAATATTTTACTATTATACAAAATAGTATAAATAAACTTTGAGTAGTATGATATGTAAATAGTATAGATATACCATATTATATGAAGCAGTATGTAGAAACATTTATCAATAATCCTAAATATATAAATAATATACAAGATTTACTAAAAAACTCACTAGACAGTATAGTAAAACAATGAAGTCAATATGTGGGTAATGCTTGAGTATTATTGTACAATACAGTCAAGTGACTGTGAAGTGTGTTATTTCAAATTTGATTAGCTTTTACTACTGCTATACTATTTAGTATTGATCAAGAAAATATACTAAGATATATCAATATCAAAACCAAAAGCCAAGACTTTAGCAACAAGCTAAAGGAAATTTACACCAAAATCGGCTACTGGCTAAAATCTCAATTTATACTTTGTCTGATGATTTTTGTGACTGTATATATATGACTTTGGGCGATAGAATTATTTGGTATATCTATTCCTAACAAATTATCACTTGCACTGATAAGCTGACTGACAGAGATAATACCTTATATATGACCATTTTTGGGTTCTATACCATGAGTATTGGTAGGTACTATATCCAATTGACGAATCTGATTTATAAGTGTAGCTATTATGTATTTTTTGGTACAATGGACAGAAAATAATATATTTATACCTGCACTCATGAACAAAGCACTATGAGTAAGTCCAGTTTTGATATTTGTTTGCGTATTGATAGGTGGTATGAGTATGTGAATGGTAGGTATTATATTGTGAATACCTATAGCTATCATTATCAGCGTCATGTCAGAATAGTATATATCATATATAGTCTGACTATACTTTATTTCACAAAATATATATAAATGAATAAATCAGAGAGAGAGAGAGAGAGAGAACGCTTTTGGAAATAAAAACAGGTAATTGATCGGATCAAATATCATGAATATTACAAAACACAAATAGCGAGCTTTGCGCTTTGATGATACATGGTTTTGAAAGAGCATCTACTAGTGAGCAAAAATATAGAATATTATCACAAAAATTATCACAAAAAAATATATCAAATATAAGTGTTGATTTTGTATGAACTGGTGTCAGTATTTGAGATTTTGCAAATAATACTATATCTTATATGACGATCCAGTTGGAATTATTATTATCAGAACTCAAAAATAAATGATTTAAGAAATTTGTGATGATCTGACATAGTTTATGATGTGCGATCATTAGCAATATATATAATAAGTCAGAATATATATCTGATATATACAAATCTATACTGATAGCTCCAGCACTAAATCAAATAGAACTAAATAGATATTGGTTTGTAAAATGAAAAATGTGAAAATCAGATCCAAATATAAAAATAGATTGGTCAAATTATAAGCAATATTTTGACGAAAATGAATATCAAAAAAGCTTTGAAAACTGAAAAATTACAAAAATGAATTTTATAAAATCAGATTATTTTGCAAAATGATTAGATTTTGATTTTAATAAAAATTATCAATCACTAAGTCATGAACAAAAAATGAATATATTGGTGATATATGGAGATAAGGATGAAACCGTCCCACAAATATCAAATGATTTTGATTTTACAAACAAAATAATAGTAAAATGATGAGATCATGATATGGAAAAACCGTGACAATATGATCAATGGATTGACAAAGCTATAAATTTTATTTGATAATCTTTTTTTTTGAAATATGCAAGATATATTACCCAAAATAGACCCTAAGCAACTTTGCGAAGTTTTGCAACTTTGTAGTTTGCGTCGTCAAAATGATATAAATATGTTAGTCATAAAAAAACTTGATAAAACTAGTTATGAAACACCACTATCGGAAATAGCAAATGAAAATATATATATGTGAGATAAAATAATCATAACTTATAGTAGCTGACATGTTTTTATAAGCGATGATATGAGACAAGTTTTTTTGGTTACTGTTAGCAAAAATGGAAATACTCAAATACATTTTACATGATGATCGCCACTAGAAGAAAAGTGAAAAGATATAATAGTAAATGATAATGACATCATCAAGCTAAATATCATGAAAATAGAAGATAATGCAACACTCAGAACATATAACCGCACATGAGTAGAAGTGATAGAATCCTATAACGAAATACCAACCGTAGACCGAATGATGCAAGAAAAAATTGATAATGATTGAAATAAGTTCTGGAGCTTAGTTTTGCTTATGAGTTTTGTAGTAAAATTTTATAAATGAAATTTATGATATAAATTTGCTGAAAATGTAATAGATGGCAAGCGGTATGATATAGATAAATTATCTCAAAATCCACTTATAGCTTCAAATATATCTATAGTCACAGCTAGAGCTTTACAAATTATCAATCAATATAAATAAATTATATAAAAAATATAGAATTTTTGCTACTAAAA